>NZ_CAXBDC010000106.1:0-14570 GCF_963974195.1 uncultured Nisaea sp. | reverse complement strand
TCTACGACCTGAAGCAGATCAACCCGGATGCGCGCGTCTGCGTGAAGCTGGTGGCTTCCTCCGGTATCGGCACGATTGCCGCCGGCGTTGCCAAGGCGAAGGCGGACACGATCCTGATTTCCGGCCATGGCGGCGGTACCGGTGCCAGCCCGCAGACCAGCATCAAATATGCCGGTATTCCGTGGGAAATGGGCCTGTCAGAAGTGCATCAGGTGCTGACCCTGAACCGGCTCCGGCACAAGGTTTCGCTGCGCGTCGATGGTGGTTTCCGGACCGGCCGCGACGTGGTCATCGGTGCCATTCTCGGGGCCGAGGAATTCGGTATCGGCACCGCCTCTCTGGTGGCGATGGGCTGTATCATGGTGCGCCAGTGCCACAGCAACACCTGCCCGGTCGGGGTCTGCACCCAGGACCAGAGCCTGCGCGCCAAGTTCGACGGCACGCCGGAAAAGGTGGTGAACCTGTTCTCCTTCGTGGCCGAGGAAGTGCGCGAGATTCTCGCCGAACTCGGTGTCCGGTCGCTGGAAGAAGTGATCGGCCGGACCGACCTGTTGCATCAGGTCAGCCGCGGCGATCCGTCTCTCGACGATCTCGACCTGAACCCGATCCTGGTGCGCGCCGATAGCGGCGGGCTGCCGGTGATGAACGCGGTCGAGGGCCGGAACGAGGTGCCGGAGACGCTGGACGCGCAGATGATCAAGGATGCGCAGCCGGCACTCGAAGGCGGTGAGAAGATGCAGCTCACCTACAATATCGCCAACACGCTGCGCGCCATCGGCACCAAGCTCAGCTCCCGGATCACCCGGAAATACGGCATGTTCGGCCTGCAGCCGGGGCACATCACCGTGCGTCTGCGGGGCTCCGCCGGTCAGTCCCTCGGTGCCTTCGCGGTACAGGGCCTGAAGCTGGAAGTGTTCGGCGATGCCAACGACTATGTCGGCAAGGGCCTCTCCGGCGGCTCCATCGTCATCCGGCCGATGACGGCGGCGCGCTTTGCCTCGAACGAGAACACCATTGTCGGCAATACCGTGCTCTACGGGGCGACGGCGGGGCAGCTCTTCGCTGCCGGGCAGGCAGGTGAACGGTTCGCCGTGCGGAACTCCGGCGCCGATGCGGTGGTCGAGGGCTGTGGCTCGAACGGTTGTGAATACATGACCGGCGGTACCGTCGTGCAGCTCGGCCCGGTGGGCGCGAACTTTGCCGCGGGCATGACTGGCGGCATGGCCTTCGTCTACGACTCGGATGAAAGTTTCGAGCGTAACGTGAACCCGGAATCGGTGCTTTGGCAGCGGATCGAGACGGATTACTGGGAAGCTTCCCTGAAGCGCCTGGTACAGGAGCATGTGGAGCAGACCCAGTCCCGCTTCGCCGAACGTCTGCTGATCAACTGGGGGCAGGAGATCGGCCGTTTCTGGCAGATCGTGCCGAAGGAAATGATCGCCCGCCTCCCGCAGCCGCTCAGCTATTCCAGCCGGGAAAAGCGTGCGTGAGCGCGTCCACTTTCACGCTCTATGGTGACCGGCGTTCGGGCAACTGCCTGAAGATCGTCTATGCGGCGGACTGGCTCGGCCTCGTCTATTCGTTCGTCGACATAGACATCATGACGGGCGAAAGCCGGACTCCGGAATTCCTGGCGGTGAACCCGGCGGGGCAGGTCCCCGCCGTGGATTTCGGCGGCGGCAAAACGCTGGCCCAGTCCAACGCGGTGCTGCTCTTCCTGGCGGAGCACTCGGCACTGCTGCCGCAGGACCCGTTCCTGCGGGCCAAGGTGAACGAGTGGCTGTTCTGGGAGCAGTACAGCCACGAGCCCTATGTTTCCGTCTGCCGTTTCCACATGGTTTATCAGGGCAAGACGGCCAGCGAGCGGGAAGCCTGGCGGGTAGAGCGGGCCGAGGCGGCGCTGGACCATATGGAAGCTCACCTTGCGGGTAAGAGCTTCTTTGTTGGCGAGGCCCTGAGCGTTGCCGACATCGCCCTGCTTGCCTATACGCGGCTGGCGGGAGAGGGCGGCTTCGATTTGTCCAGGCGCCCGAACCTCACCACCTGGATCACCCGCTGCGAGACTGCGCTGGAGCTGGCCTGATTTCTTTCCCGGACATGATCCGGGACCTGTTTTTCATAGAGTAGCGCCCGCTTCGGGAGGTCCCGGATCACGTCCGGGAAATCGGTGTTGTTGGTGCGCGCTAAAACCCCCCAGAAAACAAATGCCCGGACCGAGGGGAAGCGGTCCGGGCATCTTCAGTCAGGGCAGGAAAGCGGTGGGGGGTTAGGCCGCTTTCTTGCTTTCGATGGCCTTCACCGAGGGCCGTACTTCAATCTTGCGCGGTTTCGCCTCTTCGGGGATCTCGCGCACCAGGGAGACATGGAGCAAGCCATTCTCCAGATCGGCGCCGGTCACCTTGATGAAGTCGGCAAGCTCGAACCGGCGCTCGAAGGCGCGTTCGGCGATGCCGCGATGCAGGAACTCCCGGCTCTCGCCGTCTTCGGTCTTCTCGACCTTGCCGGTGATAATGAGGGAGTTCTGATTCACCGTGACGTCGATATCCTGCTCGGCAAATCCGGCGACCGCCATCGAGATCCGGTAATCGTCTTCGCTGACCTTCTCGATATTGTAGGGCGGGTAGGTCGTCTGATTACCGGCGGCCGGGGTGCGGAGCGCCGCATCGGCGAGCTGCGCCATGCGGTCAAAACCGACGGAATTGCGGAACATCGGGGAAAAATCGATCGTACGCATTGGGTCCATATCCTTTCCAAGCAACATGGTCTTCAATCAGTCACCCGTCAGATTTCTGCCCGGGTGGCGTTTCGGAAGGCTGCGTCCCGAAAGTGGCAACGCCGCCTGACCAAGAGTTGGGAATATGGAAAATCGGATTCAAGAGGGAAAAATGCGCAAACGAAATCGGGCGCCCCGAAGGACGCCCGTTCGTTCCCGCAAGCCGAAGCCTGCGGCAATTTGTCTTGGTATTAGATACCGAGGTTGGCGAAGCGCTTGTTGAAGCGCGCAACCTGACCGCCGCTGTCGAGGATCCGGTGCTGGCCAGTCCAGGCCGGATGGGTCAGCGGGTCGATTTCGAGCCGCAGCACGTCGCCCTCTTTACCCCAGGTCGACTGGGTCTGGTATTCGGTGCCATCGGTCATCACGACAGTGATCGCGTGATATTCGGGATGGATATCAGCCTTCATTTTTCGTACTCCTGCCCCCGAGCGTTGATGGGCGCGGGTATCAATCCGTGAATAAGAGCGCGACGATATAGAGGAGACAGGGACCGAACGCAAGGGCGAAGGGACCTGTTTTTACGGGAATCCGACATGAGCGAACAGAATAGCCGGCGCAATCTTGGCCCCTTGAGGGCTCTGATGCCGTTTATCCGGCCCTACCGGTTGCAGGTCGCGGGCGCCGCGGTGGCGCTGATTGTCGCCGCGGTCACGGTGCTGGCCATGGGCAACGGGCTGCGCCTGCTGGTCGACAAGGGGTTCTCCGCCGGCGATCCGGCGCTGCTGGACCGGGCGGTGATCGTCCTGATGGGCGTTGTTGTTCTGCTGGCCGGCTCAAGTTATGCCCGATTCTATCTGGTTTCCTGGATCGGCGAGCGGGTGGTGGCGGATATCCGCAAGGCGGTGTTCAGCCATGTGATCTCTCTCAGCCCCGGTTTCTTCGAGACCACGCGCACGGGTGAACTGCTGTCCCGCCTGGCGACGGACACCACGCTGGTGCAGACCGTGGTCGGCTCGTCGGTTTCCATCGCCCTGCGCAACATGCTGCTGTTCTGTGGCGCGCTGGTCATGCTGCTGATCACCAGCGCCAAGCTCTCGGGCTATGTTCTGCTGGTCGTGCCCATCGTGGTGATCCCGATCATCGTGCTGGGCCGCAAGGTGCGGCGGCTGTCCCGCGACACCCAGGACCGGGTGGCCGATCTCGGCTCCTATGCGGAGGAAACCCTCTACGGTATCCGCGCGGTGCAGGCCTTCGCGCATGAGCCGGTGGACCGGGAGAGGTTCGGTACCCGGGTCGAGAATGCACTGAATGCCGCCCTCGGCCGGATCCGGGCCCGCGCCGCCCTGACCGCCATCGTCATCTCGCTGGTCTTCGGCTCCATCGCCGTCATTCTGTGGATCGGCGGCAAGGACGTTCTGGCCGGCCGGATCAGCGCCGGAGAGCTTTCCGCCTTCGTCTTCTATGCCGCCGTCGTCGCAGGCTCCACGGGAGCCCTCTCTGAGGTCCTTGGCGACCTGCAGCGGGCTGCGGGCGCCATGGAACGCCTGATGGGCCTCCTGCAAGCCGAGAGCGAGGTCTCCGCGCCGGCCAATCCGGTGTCGCTGGCACATCCGGCAAAGGGGCTCGTCAGTTTCGAGGATGTCGACTTCTCCTACCCGGCCCGCCCGGACATCCCGTCTCTGACCAGCTTCACCGCGTCCGTGAAGCCCGGCGAGCGCGTCGCCATCGTCGGCCCCTCCGGCGCCGGTAAATCGACCATCTTCCAGCTTTTGCTGCGCTTCTACGATCCGCAGGCCGGGCATATCCGGATCGATGGCGTCGACCTGACGGCCGCCGACCCGCGCGCTTTCCGCTCCCTGATCGGGCTGGTGCCGCAGGAGCCGGTGATCTTCTCTGACAATGCGATGGAGAATATCCGCTACGGCCGCCCCGACGCCCCCGACGCCGACGTCATCGCCGCCGCCGAAGCCGCCAACGCGAAAAGCTTCATCGAGGCCCTGCCGGACGGCTTCCACACCCATCTCGGCGAGAAAGGCGTGCGCCTCTCCGGCGGCCAGCGCCAGCGCATAGCCATCGCCCGCGCCATCCTGCGCGATCCCGTGATCCTGCTGCTCGACGAGGCAACCAGCGCCCTCGACGCCGAGAGCGAGCGCGCCGTGCAGAAGGCCCTCGAAGCCATCATGCCGGGCCGCACCACACTGGTGATCGCCCACCGCCTCGCCACGGTGTTGAAGGCCGACCGCATCCTGGTGCTGGAAGACGGCCGCCTGATCGCGGAGGGCAAACATTCCGAACTGCTGGCGAGCAACCCGCTCTACCGGCATCTGGCAGAGCTGCAGTTCGCGGATTCCGCAGCGGCGGGTATGGCGATTTCGGCGGAGTAGGGACGGCAAAGAAAAAGCGCCGCCCGGATTGCTCCGGGCGGCGCTTCATGTACGGTTCTTCGGAGAGCGTCAGCGCAGCGCGGCGCAGGCCCGCTGGATGCGCTCGCAGGCGTCTTCCAGCACGGCATCCGAAGTGGCGTAGGAGATGCGGAAATGCGGGCTGAGGCCGAAAGCCTCGCCATGCACGGCCGCGACGCCTTCGGCTTCCAGCAGATAGGTGCAGAAATCCTCGTCGTTCTCGATGGTCTTGCCGTCGGGCGTCTTCTTGCCGATGACACCGGCGCAGGACGGATAGACGTAGAAGGCACCGTCCGGAGTCGGGCAGTTCAGGCCGCTGGCCTGGTTCAGCATGGAGACCACGAGATCGCGGCGGGCCTGGAAGGCCTTGTTGTTCTTGGCGATGAAGTCCTGCGGGCCGTCGAGCGCGGCGATCGAGGCGGCCTGGCTGATCGAGGACGGGTTCGAGGTCGACTGGGACTGGATCTTGCGGATCGCGGTGATCAGCTCCACCGGACCGGCCGCGAAGCCGATGCGCCAGCCGGTCATGCAGAAGGCCTTGGACATGCCGTTGACGGTCAGCGTCCGGTCATACAGGCCGGGCTCGACTTCCGCCGGGGTGCAGAATTCGAAATCGTCATAGACCAGCCGCTCATACATGTCGTCGGTCATGACATAGACATGCGGGTGCTTCATCAGCACGTCCGTGACCTTCTTCATGTCTTCCTTGGTGTAGCCGGCGCCGGACGGGTTCGACGGGCTGTTCAGGATGATCCATTTGGTCTTCGGCGTGATCGCCTTTTCCAGATCTTCCGGCTGCAGCTTGAAGTCCATTTCCTGCGGGCAGGGGACGATGACGGGCTCGCCCTCGGCCAGCAGCACCATGTCCGGATACGAGACCCAGTAGGGCGCCGGGATGATGACTTCGTCGCCCGGGTTGAGCGTGGCCATCAGCGCGTTGTAGAGCACCTGCTTGCCGCCGGTGCCGACGGTGATCTGGTTGCGCGCATAGTCGAGATTGTTGTCGCGTTTGAACTTGCGGCAGATCGCGTCCTTCAGCTCGGGCGTACCGTCCGGATCGGTGTAGCGGGTGTCGCCGCGCTTCATGGCGTCGATGGCGGCCTCGACGATGTGGGCCGGGGTGTCGAAATCCGGCTCGCCTGCGGAGAGGCCGATGACGTCGCCGCCCGCGGCTTTCAGCTCGCGCGCCTTGGCGCTGATGGCGATGGTGGGGGACGGCTTGATGCGGCCGAGACGGTCAGCGATGAAGCTCATTATTTCCTCGGAAAGGCTGGCTGATAAGACGGAAGGCAGAGCCTACGCCCGGCATCGTGAGCATTCAAGCGCGGGAATGTTCCGATTTTTGAATGGTTTCGAATGGAATTCGGCTGGACAGGAGAACCGTGGCGGGAGATTCTCACGAAACCCGGAAAAACCGGCAGGATATTCACCATAATTTAAAGAGTTTAGGGTGTAAGAACAACGCCATGGACCCAATACGCCGCGCAGAACATAAAATTCCCCATGCTGGCACGCTCGACCGCGATGTCTGGGTGCGGGATCTTGCCCGCTCCATGTGTGACTCCGTGATCGATGTCGATGAGCTGGAAATGCGGCGGCTGGAACAGTTTCTCTGCGGCCTGATGCATTACCTGCTCGGCAAGGTGCATGACCGGCCCGAATTCCGGCGCGAGGATGCCGTGTGGCGCGGGAAGCATGGATTGCTGCCGCTGATGGGCGGCATGATGGACCGCTACCGGAACATGCCCCGGAAACCCGGCACGGAGCCGGTGCGGCAATGGCTGACCGATATGTTCGAGGAAGCGACGACCGCGAAGTACAACCCCGTCTGCGTCAAGACGTTCCGCCTCCTGGCCCGGCTCGACCATGGCGATCTGGAAAACATGCTGCACAATGCGTCCTGCGTGGTGCTGCTTTCGCTCGGCCAGAAAATTTCCATGGACTGACTGCCGGTTCGGACAGAGCTGTCGCTGCGGCCCGGCGGGCCGGGTTGATTCCGAAACCGGGGGTGTTTCATTCCGGTTCTAAGTATTTTCCAAGCCGGGGACATTGGACTACAAACAGAGCATGTCCCTCTCAACATCGGCGGCCCGCTTTTGCCAGGCGTTCCGCAATCGCGATTATGCCATTTATTGCGTCGGTAGCTCCCTGACCGTCATCGGTCTGTGGATGCAGCGGATTGCCGTCGGCTGGGTAACCTGGGAGCTGACCGAAAGCCCGACCTGGCTTGGTGTCATCGCTTTTGCCGAGCTGTTCCCGGTGGTCATCCTGAGCCCGCTCGCGGGCACCCTGGCGGACCGGCTCGACCGGCTCTCGATCGCCCGGGTCGCGCAATGTCTCAACATGCTCCAGGCGACCGTGCTGACGGTGCTTACCCTGTCCGGCGCGCTGACCATCTGGTGGCTGTTCTCGCTGGCGCTTTTCACCGGGATCGTCGTCTCGTTCTGGCAACCGGCCCGGATGGCGATGATCCCCAATCTGGTCCGGCGCGAGGATGTCGCTTCGGCGGTGGCGATCAATTCGGTGATCTTCAACGCGGCCCGCTTTGTCGGCCCGGCCATCGCGGGCGTGGTCATTGTCGGCTATGGCGCGGGCTATGCCTTCCTCGCCAACGCGATCAGCTATCTGCCCTTCATCGCGGCCTTGTGGATCATCAAGCCGAACATGAACGGCCGGAAGCGGAAACACGGCGCGGGTATTTTCGCGCAGATGGCGGATGGCTACCGCTATGCCCTGACCCATCCGGGTATCGGCCCGATGCTGATCCTGATGCTGATCACCTGCATTGCCCTGCGCCCGGTGTTCGAGCTGTTGCCGGGATATGCCGCCGAGATCTTCGGACGGGGCGCCGAGGGGCTTTCCATGATGGCGACGGCCACGGGCATCGGCGCCGTGATCGGCGGGCTCTATCTCGGCCAGCGCAACGGCCTGGAAGGTCTGGTGCAGCTCTCCATCGTCAGTGTGGCGGCGATGATCGCCGCCTTGCTGGTGTTCAGCCAGACCTCGAATTTCTGGGTCGCGCTGGTTGCCCTGGCCGTTGCCGGCGGCGCCATGGTGACCCACGGTGCGGGATCGCAAACCCTGATCCAGTCGGCGGTGGATGAGGATATGCGGGGCCGGGTGGTCGCGCTTTACGGCATGCTGTTCCGGGGAGGCCCGGCCATCGGTGCCCTGATCATGGGCTGGGTCTCGGACTGGGCCGGACTGCACTGGCCACTGGTGGTCGGCTGCGTTGCCGCCAGTCTCGCGCTGCTCTGGATGGTCGGACGCCGAGCGGTCATTCGGGACGCCATGGAAGCCCGGCGCGGAGATGTCGAGAGTGACGGCTGAGCCGGAAAATATCCGGCTCTGGGCCATTTCCGATCTCCACCTTGCCTCCGAGGTGAACAGAAAGGCGCTCGACGACATTCCCGATCACGGCGCCGACTGGCTGATTCTGGCGGGGGATGTGGCCGAACGGGAAGAGCTGTTCGTTGAGGCCCTGACCCTGCTCGGAACACGGTTCGGAAAGCTGATCTGGGTGCCGGGAAATCATGAGCTCTGGACGGACCAGCGCCCCGGTGCGGCCGCCCGGCGCGGGGATGCGCGCTATCGTCATCTGGTCGCATTGGCGCGCGCGATCGGTGTCGTGACGCCGGAAGATCCCTATCTCCGCTGGCCGGGCGCGCTTGACGGTTCGCCGGTTTTCATCGCCCCGCTGTTCCTGCTCTATGATTACAGCTTTCGTCCGGATGATGTTTCGCTCGACGAGCTGAAAAACTGGGTGCGGGAGATGCATGCCGTGCCGGTGGATGAATTGCTGCTCGATCCCGATCCCTATCCGGACCGGCCCGCCTGGTGCGCGGCGCGCTGCACCGAAACCGAGGCCAGACTGTCGGCCCTTCCCGAGGGGGCGCGGACCGTGCTGATCAATCACTGGCCGCTGCGCGAGGATCTTATCCGCATTCCCCGCGTGCCCAGATTCGTGCCCTGGTGCGGCACCCGGGTCACCCATGACTGGCACCGGCGGTTCCGCGCCACCGACGTTGTCACCGGCCATCTGCATACCCGCCGGACGGACGTCATCGACGGCACCCGCTTTCACGAAGTTTCCCTCGGCTATCCCCGGCAATGGGAACAATTACGGGGCGCCGGGAGTTACCTCAGGGACATCACGCCGGACCGGTGAGCATATGGCTCTCCCGATGGCGCCATGCATCAGCCATGAGAGGAGCGGGATATGTCCGACGTTACTGTGACCCTGAAACACGAGGAAGCCGAGAGCCTGCAGCAGTTGCTGAGAGGCATGGATATTGCCGAGGGCACCAGGGGAAATATCGCCTTGCTGGTCGAGGATGCCATGCGTGAAGCGGTCGCTCCGGAGCCTGAAGCAGAGCCGCGCTATGTCGGCGAGCATGGGGAGCATAACCCCAATACCCTTGGAAAGCCCCGCGACAGGGCCTGATTGCCTGGCCCGGAATCGGGGTTTTCTCCATAGCTGCGTCCATTCGACACTTGACGTTCGTGCCGCATTCACGCAAATGCTGCGCCGCAAAAGTTTTCTATCGCCAATCCAATACAAGGCGGGAGTACCGCGTGCCGGGATCTGCCCGGTGGGTTGTCCCGTGCGAATGGAGCAAGACCCTTGGACGTAAGTAAGATCTCGACCGGCCCGAATCCGCCGTACGAAGTTAATGTCGTTATTGAAATCCCACAGGGCGGCGTTCCGGTGAAGTACGAGCTGGACAAGGAGTCCGGCGCCATGATGGTTGACCGGTTCCTGCACACCGCAATGTTCTACCCGGCGAATTACGGGTTCATTCCGAACACGCTTTCCGACGACGGCGACCCGGCCGATATCCTCGTCATCACCGGCTCCGGCGTTGTTCCGGGCGCCGTCATTCCGAGCCGTCCGATCGGGGTCGTGCATCTGGAAGACGAAGCCGGGATGGACGAAAAGATCATCGCGGTGCCGGTCGAGAAGCTGCATCCCTATTATGCAGGCATCAAGAGCTACCGGGATCTGCCGGAAATCCTGATCCAGCAGATCGTCCACTTCTTCGAGCACTACAAGGATCTCGAACAGGACAAGTGGGTGAAATTCATCGAGATGGGCGACGCCGAGTCAGCCCGGACCACGATCCTGGAAGCAATCGAACGGGCGAAAGACGCGAAGTAACGCGCCGCTCTTCGAAGCCGATCTGATACAGCCGCGCCGTCCCGAGAGGGGCGGCGCGGTTTTGTTTGTGCTGGAAAGCCTCCGCCGGGACGGGCTATTGAATCCCCAGGTGCCTGTGCGCGCCGGGGCAAGTTCGCCCGAGGGAGGATCAGATGAACACAGCCGCCAAGGCTGGCAATGACCGGCTCATTCTCGCGCTCGATCAGGGAACCACCTCGAGCCGCGCCATCATTTTCGATGCGAATACCCGAGTGGCAGCGGTGTCGCAGCAGGAGTTCCCGCAGCATTTTCCACAGTCCGGCTGGGTCGAGCACGATCCGGAGGATCTCTGGCGGACGACGGTTGAAACCGCCCGCGCGGCGATCGCCAAGGTCGGCGGGCCGGAGCGGATCGCCGCCATCGGCATCACCAACCAGCGCGAGACCACATTGGTCTGGGACCGGCGCACCGGCAAGGCCATCAGCAATGCCATCGTCTGGCAGGACCGGCGGACAGCGCCATTCTGTGCCCGCCTGAAAGAGGCCGGTCACGAGGTGCTTTTCACGGCAAAGACGGGGCTTCTGCTCGATCCCTATTTCAGCGGTACCAAGATCGCCTGGATCCTGGACAATGTGGAGGGCGCCCGGGCGCTGGCAGAAACCGGACATCTGGCCTTCGGTACGGTGGATAGCTGGCTGATCTGGCGGCTGACCGGCGGCAGGGTGCATGCGACGGATGCAACCAACGCCTCGCGCACGCTGCTCTATGACATCAGCAAGGGTGTCTGGGACGAGGACCTTCTGGCGATCCTCGGGGTGCCGGCATTCATGCTTCCCGAGGTGAAGGATTCATCGGCGGATTTCGGCGAGACGGAGGCGGATCTGTTCGGCGCGCCGATTCCGATCTCCGGTGTCGCCGGGGACCAGCAGGCGGCGACCGTGGGGCAGGCCTGCTTCGAGGTCGGCATGATGAAATCGACCTACGGCACCGGCTGCTTCGCGCTGTTGAACACGGGCAGCAAACCGGTGCCTTCCAGCAACCGGTTGCTGACCACCATCGCCTATCAGCTTGACGGTGCGCCGACCTATGCGCTGGAAGGCTCGATCTTCGTTGCGGGAGCCGCCGTGCAATGGCTGCGGGATGGACTTGGCATCATTTCGGACGCCTCGGAAAGTGCGGGGCTGGCGGAACAGGCGGACGCGGCGCACCGGGTCTATCTCGTGCCCGCCTTCACCGGTCTCGGCGCGCCCTACTGGGACGCGGACGCGCGCGGCGCGCTCTACGGGCTGACACGGGCCTCCGGTCCCGCCGACTTCGCCCGGGCGGCGCTGGAAAGCGTCGGCTACCAGACCCGCGATCTGCTGGAGGCGATGCGCAGCGACTGGAGCGCGGGGGAGGGAGATACCGTGCTCCGGGTCGATGGTGGTATGGTCGCGTCGGACTGGACCATGCAGTTCCTTGCCGACATTCTCGGCGCGCCCGTCGACCGGCCCGTGGTGGCGGAGACCACGGCACTTGGGGCGGCCTATCTCGCCGGGCTCAGGCATGATTATTTCCCGGCTCCGGCCGCGATGGCCGAACAATGGGCCCGCGAGCGCCGCTTCGAGCCGAAAATGAGCGGGGAGACCCGCGACGATCTTTATGCCGGATGGCGCGATGCCGTGCGGCGTACTCTGAGCAACTGAACGGACTTGGGTCACTGAACGACTTGGGTCACTGAACAAGGAAGCGGGCAGGCGCATGACAACAGGCACTGACGGCACGGCCATGACCGGGGCGGACAGGCCGCTGGCGCTGACCAGCCTCTTGGTCGCCATTGTCTGCCTCTGGTCCTATCTGGACGCGCGCGATCCGCTGACCTGGTGGATGGAGGCGGCGCCTGTATTGCTTGTCTATCCGCTGCTCTGGGCCGTCAGGATGCGGTTCAGGACGACCGGACTGCTTACCCTGCTGATTGCCGTGCATGCGGTGATTCTGCTGGTCGGCGCGCACTACACTTACGCGGAAGTGCCGCTGTTCGACTGGGTGCGCGACGCCTTCGGCTTCGATCGAAATCACTATGACCGTGTAGGCCATCTCGCACAGGGTTTCATCCCCGCCATCGCCATTCGGGAGCTGTTGCTCCGGACCTCGCCGCTGCGTCCCGGCCGCTGGCTGTTCGCGATCATCCTGTTCTCCGTTCTTGGCGTCAGCGCGACATATGAGCTGATCGAGTGGCTGGCGGCGGTTCTGGTCGGGCAGGGAGCGGACGCGTTTCTGGGAACGCAGGGCGACCCATGGGATACCCAGACGGATATGGCTCTGGCCGGGCTGGGCGCGATTCTGGCGCAGATATCCCTGGGGCGGGTCCACGACCGGCAGCTCAAGCGGGGTGAGCTGTAACCCTTTGATTAAATTTCATCCTAAAACACTTATAAATGGCTAGCTTTGACCCCTTGGGCTAGGTTGCGGGAGGCGTGCGGTGTGGAACCCAGAGAACGGTCATTCATGAGGAAGTTCAGTTGCGCGTGATACGCGGAGAGTACCGATGAGTGACAGCGCCCGCGCGGATGACGGGGATGGCTCCATATACAGCCGCGAGTACTTCTCCTATGTGCGCGGTCTTTTCCTCGCCGCATCCATTATCAGCGTCTTTGAATTATATCTGAATATTGACTGGTTTCTGGGCGTGCCGCTCTGGCTGCAGGCTGTTCGAATTTCACTAACGGTGGTGGTTGTCGGCTATTGGCTGGGCATGTCCCGTTTCGATCCGGTGCCGCGCCATGCCTTCAAGGTCGGCATGCTGTTCTTTCTGCTCCGGGCGATGACGCTGTCCTATGCGCTGGAGCCGTATAATATCGCCTTCTTCTATACCGTCGCGCTGATTGGCCTGATGACGCTCGTATCCTTCCGGTATGAGGTCTGGGCCGTCATGGTGGTCGGTGTGGGGGCGCTTTTGCTTGCGCGGGAAGGACAATTCCCGGACCGGGCATATTTCGGCCTCGCCCTCGTCACGGCTTTCGCCGGCTATTTCGGATTGTCCTTTCTGCGGTTCCGGGCGCGGCTTTTCGGGCTGCTGTCCCTGCTGAAGGATCAGACCAGAACCGACCAGCTGACCGGCCTGCATAACCGCCGGGCCCTGCAGAACGACATCGCGGATTGTTTCGAGCGTCTTGAAAGGGGAGGCATGGGATTCAGCCTGCTGCTTCTCGATGTGGATCATTTCAAGAGGGTCAACGATTTCTACGGGCATGCGGCCGGGGATGCGATCCTGAAGACCCTGGCGGGCGAGATTGGTCAGGATGTCCGGGAGATGGGACCGGCGAATGTCGATGCGGGGGTCGGAACCGGCACCGTGTACCGGTTTGGCGGGGAGGAATTCGCCGTGATCCTGCCGGGCATGGATATCGATGCCGCAAGCCGCGTGGCGGAGAGACTGCGTGCACGCATCAGCGCGAAACGGTTCGAGGCCACTCCGCTGAAGACGCTCATCCCGGCCGGTGGCGTGACGATTTCCATCGGTATTGCCGGAGCGGAAAGCGGCGCAGGCTGGATCGAGGTCTATAGTGCCGCCGATCAGGCTCTCTACCGGGCAAAGGATCTTGGGCGAAACCGCGTCGAGCGCGCAGACCGCCCGAGCCCGCTTACTGCCGGCCCGGGACTGGTGATGCAGAGCTAGTCAGTCGGCTTCGCGTGCCTGCATCTGCGTCTGTTTCACCGGCAGGGTGATACGGAAACAGGTTCCGATCCGCCGGTCGTCTATCAGGGCGAGCGTGCCGCCCAGCCGCTTCATGATTTCCTTGCTGATGGCAAGGCCGAGACCGATCCCGCCGGTCGAGGATTGAGCGGCCCCGCGCTGGAATTTCTCGAAGATGAACGGACGGAGATGGCTTGGTATGCCCGGGCCATTGTCCGAAATCTCGATCTCGTACTGTTCTTCCGTCAGTTTGCAGGTGACCCGGACTTCGGGTTTTTCCGAGGTGTTGTGCTTGATTGCGTTGGTCAGGATGTTGATGACCACCTGCTGCAGGCGATCCGGATCCGCATCGACCAGCGCCGAGGGAAGCGGCTCGTCCAGCAAGATCTCGCTGCCTGTGGATTTCGCCAGCCCGCGGCATGATTCGATGGCCCGGATAAGCGGCACCGCTGCATCGAGCTGATGCAGGTTCCAGGATGTCTCTCCCCGGTCCATCATGTTCATATCCAGGATCTCGTCCAGCAGCCGGGTCAGGCGCAGGCTTTCCTCGTGGATGATGGAGAGGAAGCGCTGGCTCTGCGGGCTCGACAGGTCGCGGGTTTCCAGCAGGATTTCCGAGAAGGAGCGGATCGAGGTCAT
>NZ_CAXBDC010000105.1:0-15203 GCF_963974195.1 uncultured Nisaea sp. | reverse complement strand
GGTCGCTGACCGCGACCAGCGCGCCGATCGGGCTGTCGATCCAGTCCGCCTTCAGGAATTCCTCCCCGGTGAAGCTGGCGGGGGACTGGCCGAGCAGCCGGGCAAAGGCGGACCGAAATCCGCTTGGCGAGTCGAACCCGGCATCAAGCTGCGCATCGATCACCCGGCCGCCATCGGACAGGGTGACGAAGCCATCCCGCAGGCGGCTGAGCCGGGCCATTTCAAGAAAGGTCACGCCGAACTGACGTTTAAAACTGCGCCGCACGGTGGAAGGGTCGAGGCCACGCGCGATCACGTCCGCCTCGGTCCAGCGCCGGGCCGGATCGGCCTCGAAAGCGGCAACGAGGATTTTCACCGCCGGATCGGCTTCCGCCGCCGTCGCCACCGGCTTGCAGCGCTTGCAGGGCCGGAAGCCGGACTCGATGCACTCACCGACCGTGGTGAAGAAACGGCAGTTCTCGGGCTTCGGATTCCGCGCCGGGCAATTCAGCCGGCAGAAGATCCCGGTCGAGGTGACGCCGACATAAACCCGGCCGTCATAGGCCGGATCCCGCCGGAGCAGGGCGTCATAGAGGAGGTCATGATTTTCGATGTCGTACAGCATGCCCTTCCTCTATCAAACCGCGCCCGAAACGTACGCCGATTTTCGGGCGCCGATATTTCTTTTCGTTTTCCCGGACCTGATCCGGGACCTTTTTGATCATGAGTACAGCCCGTCACTGGCAGATCGACGGGCGCTCTATGATCACCCAGGTCCCGGATTGGGGTCCGGGAAAAGAGCATGGATGGGGCCGCCTCAGATCTCGATATACCCCGAGAGATAGCGCGCGGCCTTGCCCGCCATCTCCACCCGGTCGCCCTTGAGGCTGCATTTCAGCTCGCCGCCACGGGCCGAGATCTGCCGGCCGAGCAGCGTCTTCTTGCCAAGCCGGTCAGCCCAGTAGGGGATCAGCAGGCAATGGTTCGAGCCGGTCACCGGATCCTCATCGATCCCGCCATTCGGCGCGAAATAGCGGGAGACGAAATCGACCTGCCATCCCGGCGCGGTGACGATGACGGAGACCGTCGGCAGTTTCTTCAGTCCGCCCATATCAGGAACGATGGCCCGGATCTGGTCCTCGTTCTCGTAGACCGCCATCAGCCGGTCGCGCTCCTCTTCCTGCGGCGCGTGGTAGAGTGCGACGGGTTCCGTACCGAGGGCTTCGAACAGACCTTTCGGGACGTCCCGCTTCGCCGGCGGATAGCTCGGGAAGTTCATGACGTAATAGTCACCGTCACGCCGTACGCGCAGGATACCGCTGCGGGTCCTGAAGCTGATCTCCTCACGGTCCGGCATCAGATCGTCGAAGATCAGCGCGGAGCTGGCGAGTGTCGCGTGACCGCACAGATCGACCTCGTGCACCGGGGTGAACCAGCGCAGATGGAAATCGGCCTCGCCGGTCTCGTCGGGAACGAAGAATGCGGTTTCCGCCAGATTGTTCTCGGCGGCGATCGACTGCATGGTCGGATCGGTCAGCCAGGTATAGAGCGGACAGATGGCCGCCGGATTGCCTCCGAACACATTCTCGGTAAAGGCATCGATCTGGTAAATTGGAACCCGCATTTCCTTGTTTCCTTTTGGTACGGTTTACTCACTCAACCAGCGTCAGATTGATCCGCCGGTTCTGCTTGCCCTTGTTCTCGATCTTGCCGATCTGGATGCTGCCGATCTCCGCCGTGGAGCGGACATGGGTGCCGCCGCAGGGCTGGTAGTCGACATCGCCGATCTTCACCATCCGCACCTTGCCGCTGCCCATCGGCGGCTTGACGGACATGGTGCGCACCAGATCCGGATTGGCTTCCAGCTCGGCATCGGTGATCCAGGAGAGCGAGACCGGATGATCGCCCGCGATCACCGCATTCAGCGCCTCGGTCAGAGCTTCCTTCTCGGGACGCTCGCCCGGGATGTTGAAATCGAGCCGGCCCTTGCCCGCGCCGATCTGCCCGCCGGTCACGCCGCCATCGACGACGGAGCAGAGCAGATGCAGGGCTGTGTGAACCCGCATGTGGGCATAACGCCGGTCCCAGTCGAGCGAGACTTCGACCGCGTCACCGACGGCCGGTGCCGCCGCGCCCTCTTCCAGCTTGTGCAGGATGCCGTCCCCGCCCTTCACCGCCTCGGTGATGACGATTGTCCCGCCCGCACCGGCAAGCGTGCCGCTGTCGCCGGGCTGGCCGCCGCCGGTCGGATAGAAAACGGTGCGGTCCAGCACCACCCCGTCCGGGCCGGATGCCAGCACTTTCGCGGTGCAGGATTTCAGGTAGGAATCATCCCGGAACAGCTCTTCGGTCACGTCGCAGTCTCCTCTTGTGTCTTCGCGCCCATCAACACATCGCGATAGAGCGCAAGGTCGACATTGGCACCGCTGAGAATGAGCGCAACCTTTTGACCCGCATTGGAGTCTTTCTCTTTCAGGCAAGCCGCCAGAGGTGTGGCCGCCGCGCCTTCGGCGACATTGTGGGTATCGGTGAAATAATGCCGCATGGCGGCCTTGATCTCGTCCTCCGACACCCGGACGATCCGCTCCGCCCCCTTCAGGATGACCTCGACCGCCTGCGGCACCGGCACCCGGCAGGCAACGCCGTCCGCCATGGTGTCCGCGCTGTTGGTCGAGACCGGCTTCTTCTGCTCGAAGGACAGCGCATAGGCCGGCGCATTCTCGGCCACCACGCCGATCACCTGCGTCTTCAGGCCGAGCGCGTCCCGCGCGGCGATCACACCGGAGATGCCGGAGCCGAGCCCGATCGGCACATAGACCCGGTCGAGATCCGGGCAGGCCGTGAACAGCTCAAGCCCGTAGGTCGCCACCCCGCGCACCAGATCCGGATGATAGCTCGGCAACAGGTGCAATCCCTCGCCCTCGGCAAGGGAGACCGCATGCTCGAAGGCCGCCTGGAAATCATCGCCATGCTCGACCAGTTCGGCGCCGAGCGCGCGCATGGCCGCGTTCTTCTCCACCGAATTGCCGTGCGGCACGACGACGACCGCGCGCAGCCCGGCCCGGGCCGCCGCAAAGGCGACGCTCTGTCCGTGATTGCCCCGCGTTGCCGTGATCACGCCGGGACAGTCCGGCTCCCGGCGCTTCAGATTGTCCATATAGACCAGCCCGCCGCGCATCTTGAAGGCACCGAGCGGCGTCTGGTTCTCGTGCTTGACGTGGATTTCGGCCCCGGCACGCTGCGAGAGCAGCGGCCAGTGATGTTGCGGCGTCGGCGGCACGAGCTGATGTACCAGCCGGGCGGTCTCTTCGAGTTCGGCGCGTGTGAAAGAAAAAGTCACGATCCATCCTTCCCGGTTGCAGTCATTCGGCCCGCATCATGTCAAAGCCAGCAGCATCAATCCATCGCCGCGCCAAGCCGGCACACCCGGATTGTCATCATTTACCCCACCATCAATCGATACAATATTACGATTGAACCGATCCAATACCTGCGTAATATCGGTTCAATCGTCGATCAATCGGAACATTGTCACAGAGACAAAGTATGCACAGCCGCCCGATGGACTGGGTCCCCGACCTGAGCGACCGGCCCGGACCGAAATATCTCTCGATTGCCCGCGCCATGGCGGAAGACATTGCCACCGGCGCCCTGCAACCGGGCACGCAACTGCCAACACACCGCGAGCTGGCCTATCAGCTCGGCGTCACCGTCGGCACGGTATCGCGCGCCTATGCGGAAGCCACGCGGCGCGGCCTGATCGATGGCGAAGTTGGCCGCGGCACCTTCGTGCGCCGCCGGATCGGCCGGGACATGGGCGAGATACCAGCCGGTGCGAACCGGGGCGGGATCGATTTCGGACTGAACTTTCCGCCGATGGGGACCACGGAACGGGACGCCTTCTCCGATGCCCTGAAGGAAATCGCCGACAGCCGCGACCTGATGAACCTGATGGCCTACGCCCCGCATGGCGGCGCCCCGCGTCACCGGCAGGCGGCGGCGGACTGGATGCGCGCCCTTGGCGTCGAGACCGATGCGGGCCGGGCCATTGTCACCACGGGCGGGCAGAACGGCATGCTCGCCGCCTTTGCCGCCCTGGTGCAGGCGGGGGATACAATCCTTGTCGAGAAGCTGACATATCCCGGCATTGTCCCCCTCGCGGAAATGCTCGGCCTCAAGGTCCAGCCGGTGGATATGGATGCCGAAGGCGTGCGCCCGGACGCGCTGGAAGAAGCCTGCCGCAACTTCGCGCCGCGCGCGCTCTATTGCATGCCGACACTGCAGAACCCGACCAACGCGGTGATGGGGGAACACCGGCGCGAGGATATTGCCGCCATCGCGAAACGCTACAATCTGATCCTGGTCGAGGACGATCTCTACCGCTTCCTGGTGGCGGACGCGCCGCCGCCGCTGGCGAACTACCTGCCGGACCAGGCGATCTTCATCACCTCCGCCGCCAAGCAACTGGCGCCGGGCCTGCGCATCGGCGGCATCAGCGCCCCCCGCGCCATGGTTCCGAAGCTGGAGCGGGCCATGCGAGCCTCCACCTGGATGGCCTCACCGGCCATGGCGGAAGTCTTCTCGCTTTGGGTCGACCGGGGCATCGCCAGCACGATGGCGCGGGAAAAGGCCACCGAAATGCGCGGCCGCCAAGCCGCCGCCGCCGAAATCCTGCAAGGCTTCACCTTCGCCGGTCACCCGACCAGCATGCATCTCTGGCTGACCCTGCCGGAGCCCTGGACCGACCGCGACGCCGTGGCCGTGCTGGGCGAGCATGGCGTGATCGCCTCTTCCGGCCAGGTCTTCGCCACCGCCCCCGGCGCGGGCCGCAACCGTCTCCGCCTCTCCCTCGGCAATCCGAAGGACCTGAAGATCGTGCGCCACGGTCTCGGGGTCATCGCCGACACCCTCGCCGGCGCGCCGCAACAGGCCGCCTCCATCGTCTGACCCGCTTTTGCCTTTTACCTATCCGTGCATGTTGAAGGACCATCCGAAATGAAAGTCGAACCCGTCACCCTGACCGGCAAGCATGTCCGCCTGGAGCCGATGAGCGAAGCCGCGATCCCGGCCCTGCAGAAGGCTGCGGAAGATCCCGCGATCTGGAAATGGACATGGCCCGGCACGGACCCGGATGCGGTCGCGGCCTATGTGCGCCTGGCGCTGGATAATCAGAAAAAAGGCATCGACCTGCCCTTCGTCACCGTCGATGTCGCCAGCGGCGAGGTCGCGGGCTCGACCCGCTACATGACCATCGACACCAAGAACACGCGCGTCGAGATCGGCAGCACCTGGCTGAACCCGCGCTACCAGCGCTCCCCGATCAACACCGAAGCGAAATACCTGATGCTGACCCATGCGTTCGAGACGCTCGGCTGCATCCGGGTCGAGTTTAAGACCCACCACCGGAACGAGCAGTCCCAGAACGCCCTGAAACGCATCGGCGCGATCTACGAAGGCACCCTGCGCCAGCACATGATCCACACCGACGGCACGCTGCGGGATTCGGTCTATTTCTCCATCCTCGACAAGGAATGGCCGGAAGTGAAGAAGATGCTGGAAGCGAAGTTGGCAGCGAGATAGCCCCTGCCGGGCCGGACAAGCTCTCAGAAGCTATCCGGCCCGGATCTTTTCAGTAGATCAACCTTCTACAAACCCAGCTGTAGCGACCAGCGCCAGCAGACCGGCATTTAACCCGCGCAGGCTCAGTTCCGGCTCCACGTCGATCCACTCATCCACTGTATGGGCCCGGCCACCGGCGCCGCCGTGGGAGAATTTTACCGCCGGGACACCATGCGCCATCGGGATATTGGCGTCGGTTGAGGAGGCGGAGAAAGCAGGCTCGAAGCCGTAGGCCTTGATGGCGGCGACGCTGGCTTCGACGATGGTGGTGTTGTGCGCCGTCGTGCCTGCCGGGCGGTTGCCGATCTGGGTGAGCTCGACGCTGATTTCGCCGTTCGTGGTATCGCCACGCGCATTCTCGCCCGCGACCGCCGCGTCGATCAGCGCTTTCACTTCGCCATCCACCCGGTTCAGCACCTCGGCGGATTCCGACCGCAGGTCGATCTCGGTCCAGACCTCTTCGGGAATGGCATTCACCGACGTGCCGCCGCTGAACGTGCTGGCGCAATAGGAAGACTTGGGGTCGCCCGGCACCTCGATCTTCGACATGCCGACAAGGAAGCTGCCGAGCGCATAGGCCGGGTTCACCGTGCCGAAGGCGCCGAGGCTGTGCCCGCCCGGCCCCTTGAAGGCGACCTTGTAGCGGTAGGAGCCGACACCGGCGGTGACCAGATCCTGGGTTTCGATGCCGTCGAAGGTGAAGAAGGAGGCGATGCGCTCGCGATAGGCGTTCTCGGTGAAGAGATAGCGCACGCCGCGCAGATCGCCCTTGCCCTCCTCGCCGACATCGCCGACGAAAAGAATGTCCTGCTCGGTCTCGATCCCGCCCGCATCGAGCGCCCGGATAAAGGCCAGCAGGGCCGCCAGTCCGCGCGTGTCGTCGCCGACACCGGGGGCGAACAGCTTGGTGCCCTCCCGGCGCACTTTCACGTCCGTGCCTTCCGGAAACACCGTATCCAGATGCGCCGCCGCCACGACGATCGGGCCATTGCCCCGGCCGCGCCGGAGACCGGTGACATTGCCGATGCCATCACGCTGCACATCCTCCAGACCGAGCGCCCGGAACATCTCCTCATAGGCCGCCGCCCGCTTCTCTTCCTTGAAGGGTGGGGACGGAATCTCGGTCAGGGTGATGATCTCGCCGACGAACCGGTCGTGGCCGGCACGCAGATCGTCGGTGGCTTTCTGGAACTGCGCACTGGCGCGGATGGTATCGGTATCGTGGATCATATCATCACTCGCGGAGACGTTTGGGGCGGGGGGTGAAACACGTATAGCCTACAGAAACGGGTCCGGCTTCGCAGCCGCTGGATCGGCAACAGCGGAATGCCGATCAGGAAGCAGCCGGGGCCGGTTGATTCGGGATAGCCTCACCGGCAATGATCCGCCTACCCTCTTGATTCCAGGCAGAACACAGCTCCGTGCTTTGCATTTCTTGTGAAGCTCGTACAATCGTAAGAGGTTCAGCCTCAAAGTAATTAGCCATCATTAGGGTCTTTCTGATGCCTTCAGCCGGGAGCCGACCGACGCGCGCATACTTGAAATCTTTCATTCTGGGTTTCTGCTTTTTGCTGCTTCCGGTGAACGCATCCGCGGACGAGACGCTTAAACACGTCGTGATCCTCAAGACCCTGACATCCCCTCTCCTGGATAAATCGGCAGCATGGTTCCAGCTGGAGATGAGCCATCTGGGGCATCAGGAGGGTGTGAATGTCTCCTACACCATCCTGAATGCCTACGGTGACTTCAAGCGCGCCAAAGAGCTGCTGAAAACCACGATGGATCAAGACCCGCCGGATCTTGTCCTGACAGTCGCCACCCTTGCCACGCGCGCCGGGCGGGAATTGTTGACGGGCACGAAAATCCCCCAGCTCTTCATGATTGTCACGGACCCGGTCGGCGAGGGCTTCGTCGGTGAAATGGGAAAAGCCAGCAAATCGAACATCACGGGGCAGAGCCATGTCGTGCCGGTCGAGTCACAACTTGCCCTGGTCTCCCAGATCCTGCAGACAGCGAAACGCGATACCCCTTTCCGCATCGGCATTCCTCGATCAACATATCCTTCCGCAGCAAGCCAGGCTGCCCAGTTGCGTGCCGCCGCACATCAGTTTCCCGTGCTGGAGTTTGTCGATCTTGGCTTTCCCTATATTCCCGGCCCCGAGGGGCGCACCAGGATGACGGAATTAGCCATGGATAGTGTCAACGCACACAAAGACACTCTTGACGGCCTCTGGATGGTGGCCGGCCCCAATCAATCCAATGTCGATTTCGTGAAGAATATCATCGCCACCGGCGTCCCCATCGTGAGTGGCGGCAATATCCAGAATGCCAGCCTGGGTGCGATGATCGTCCTGCAATCCACCGACGAGCTCAACGGAAGGGCCGCCGCCGAAGCCGCAAGCGCCATTCTGTCAGGCATAAATCCCGGGGAAATTCCGGTAACCCGGCCAAGCAGGTTTATTGCCGGTGTAAACATCGCAACCGCCACCAGACTTGGCGCCGTCATTCCCTCAGGGGTTCTGGAACTGGCGCAAGACAATGTTTTTTATCAGCAAGGCCCCGGAAATTGAGCCTCTACACGAAATTCATCGCCGCAATCATTCCCATCGTCCTGCTGGGAACGGGCGCGTTCGGCTACTGGTCCTTCACATATTCGCGGGACGTGCTCTACCGGACCGAGCAACAGGCGATGAACCTGAGGCTTGAAGCCGCGATCGACCAGTTTGTCGACCGCCGCTACACGCTCCTGGAATCCACCGGGCTGAACGCCCTGGCCTCCTACGTCAATCAGTACAAGTCCGAGGCGACGGCCGATTTCAAGGATCTCAGCGAGAAGACGGGGCGGCGTATTCTGATTTTCGACCAGGACGGCACGGCCCTGTTCTGTGGCGGCTGCGAGAGCGGAGCCTTTCCCGGCGGCTGGGGGGAACTTGCCTCCGATGTTACCGGCAAGCTGTCCGGAATCCATTACGCGGCCCCCGGCGACGACGCCGTATTCAGCGCCACCCGGTTCGCCAAGCAGAACTGGGACTGGGTCGTCTTTCTGACGGTTCCGGAAACCGTGGTCTCCAAGGATGTCGAGGACATCCGGCTGGCGACGATCATCGTCTCCCTGGCATCCATTCTTGCCGTCGCCGGAATGATCGCCTGGGTGTCCCGCAGCCTCCTCGTCACCCCGATCCTGAAGCTCAAGCTCGCCGCAGAATCCATCGCCCGTCAGGAACCGATTTCCAGAATAGACATAAATTCGAATGACGAGCTCGGCCGCCTTGCCCGGGACATGGAGACCATGTCCCACTCCATCCATGATTATGTCGAGCGGGCCAACGCCGCGAACAAGGCGAAGTCCGGCTTCCTGGCGACCATGAGCCACGAAATCCGGACACCGCTGAACGGCGTGCTCGGCATCGCGCAGCTTCTGGAAGACACCGATCTCAACCCGGACCAGAAACGGAAAGTCTCCAACATCGTCGCCTCGGGCAGGACCCTGCTTGCGATCATCAATGACGTGCTGGATATGAGCCGGATCGAATCCGGCGCCATGGAGCTGGAAGACACGATATTCGATCTGAAGGAGCTGCTCTCCTCGATCATGACCCCGTTCCAGACCGCCGCCGGGCAAAAGGGCCTTACCATCCGGGGCGAATACACGATCCTGCCGCCCACGCACATGCGCGGCGATCCCGTCCGCCTGAGGCAGGTTCTCTGGAACCTTCTCAGCAATGCGGTGAAATTCACGGATGCAGGCAGCGTCGTGCTCCGGGTCACAGAATCCGGTCAGGACCCCGCACAGGGCTCAGAGCCGGATGCCGGAAAAACACGGGGCATCCACTTCGCCGTGACCGATACCGGCACCGGGGTCGCGCCGGATCGTCAGGCATCGATTTTCGAGGCTTTCACCCAGGAAGACAGCTCGATCACCCGGAAGTTCGGCGGCACCGGCCTCGGACTGGCCATTGTCAGCCAGATCGTCGGGCTGATGGGCGGCCGGATCGGGATCGAAAGCGCGCTCGGGGAAGGCACGACGATAGACGTCTTCATCCCGTTCGGCATCGTCACCGAGGAAGATCTCGAAAGCTCGAACGCGACAAGCATGGCCGCCTCCGGCGAGAACCAGACGCTCCCCGTCTACAGGGTTCTGGTGGCGGAAGATAATGCCATCAACGCCATGGTGGTCACGGCTGTCCTTGAAAAGCTCGGGCAGACCGTCAGGCATGTCGAAAATGGCCGCGAAGCCGTGGATGAAGTCATGCGGGGCGAGACCGATTTCGTCTTCATGGACATCCATATGCCGGAGATGGACGGGATCGAAGCGACCCGGGAAATCCGGGCCGCCGCGTCCCACAACGACATCCCCATCATCGGCCTCACGGCGGAGGCTTTTGTCGAGCGCCATGCCGAATTCAGGGAAGCCGGCATGAACGACGTCCTGACAAAGCCGTTCACGATAGACCAGTTGTTCAAGGTGCTGTCCCAGTACGGGTGAGCCCAGCGAATGAGCTACCTTGCGCCCGCGCCCAGATAGTCCGCGGCACAGCAAATATGCAGCTTGAAGACCGTGATCGCCTCGTCGAGCGTCACATGCTCCTCGTCCGTGCCCATGCTGAGATTGGACGGTCCGCAGATCACAGCCGGGATGCCGCGCCAGCGCCAGTAGCGCGCGTCGGTGCCGCCGAGGCTGCAGACGGGCGGGGCGTCATTGCCGGTGAGATCCTTGATATTGCCGCGCAGGATCGTCGCCATCTCGCCGTTCGGATCCGTGCTGCTGGCGGGATAGCTGTGGTCCTCGTTCACCACCATGCTGCAGCCATGGGCCGCAGCAATGCTTTCAAGCTCGGCCCGCATCGCGCTGCACTCCACGCCGACCGGATAACGCATGTCGAGATGGACGGCGCAATCCGTCGGAATTTGTGTTGCCTTGGCGCCACCTTCGATGATCCCGGCATTGACGGTAATCCGGCGCGCGTTTTCGGCGGCCCCCTTGCCGAGCGCGGCATCGGCAGCCGCGACAGAGTCCGGTGATGTCAGGATAGCGTCGAATTCCGGCGGCAGATCCGCCAGCTTCAGGTGAAAGCTCTCATAAATGGCGTGAACCGCCTTCACGATCTGCTCGATCGGGTTATGCGCCCGGTGCGGATAGCCGCCATGACCGCCCGGCCCGCTGGCCGTCAGGGCAAAGCGCAGGGTGCCCTTCTCCATGAACCGCAGGGTGGACAGCCCGCTCGGCTCGCCATTCAGGCAGCAATCGCCTGATATCTCGCCGGCATGTTCCTCGAACAGATAGCGGGTGCCGTAGCGCCCGCCGGACTGCTCGTCCGACACCACGGTCAGGGTGAGATTGCCGGCAAGCCAGTTCCGGTAGGGATGCAGCAGGCCATAGGTCAGGATCGAGGCAAGCGTTCCGGTCTTCATGTCCGAGGCGCCTCGGGCCACGATCCGGTCGCCGACAATCTCCGCGTCCCAGAGTGTCTCCTTGCTGACCGGAAACACATCCATATGGCCGTTCAGCACCAGGGTACGGCCCGGCTTTCCACTCTCCCAGCGGCCAACGATGTTCGGCATGTCGTCACGGGCCGCGAGCGTCCTGTGCGGCACCCCGAACCCGTCAAGCACCTCGCGGACAAAGGCCGCCGCCTCGCGCATGTCCCCCGGCGGGTTGGCACTGCGGATACGCAAAAAATCACGCAGAAGGCCGATATATTCGTCACGCCGGTCATCGACCATGCGGCAGAGCTCCCGTTTGAGAGCCGCGATTTCGTCAGTCATGTCAATCCAGGGAGAGGCTGGTGAGGTGGGACACCCATTCGACGACAATGATCCCCGGCTGGCAAGAGGCTCTTTACGGAAGACCGGCGGAAGAACAGGCAGACAGCCTCGCCAAAGCTCCCTTGCGCCCATTCGGGGAACCAAATCGCCAGAACTGCGTTATTATGGGAACTGGAACATTTCCTGGGGGAAAGCAACATGACCTTGCTCCGATTGCTTCTGACCATCCTTCTGCCGCCTCTCGGCGTCTTTCTGACCGTCGGTATCGGTGGTCATTTCTGGCTGAATATCCTGCTCACGATCCTCGGCTACATCCCCGGCATCGTTCATGGGGTTTGGGTTATCGCCAAGCGGTCATGATCATCCCGCGCCGGGCGGCCGTGGCCGCGATACTCGCTATCGTCATGCTTTTTCTTATGGCCCCGGCCAGCCCGGTGGGTGCTCAGGACGCCTCCGCCCCATCCGGTGACGTGACCGCGGCCGCGCAGGCAGTTGCCGTCACCCCGGTGGCGCGCGACGATGAAATCGCCACGCGGATCGAAAACATCCTGCACGCGACGGGCTGGTATCCCGACATCGAGGTGGAAGCCACCGACGGTGTCGTCTTTCTGGACGGCATAGCCGGATCGGACGAGCACCGCGCCTGGGCACGCGATCTTGCATCCAAGACCCAGGATGTGGTCGCCGTGGTCAACCGGATTTCCGTCAGGCCCGAAATCGACTGGACCTTCCGGCCGGCCATTTCCGAGATCACAACACTTCTGCGCAACGGTCTTGCCAGCCTGCCGCTGATCGTTCTGGCACTGGTGATCCTACCACTGGCCTTTTACGCCGCCATATTCGTGGCCCGCCTGATCGAGTGGCTCCTGCGCGCGCGGGTCGGCTCCCCCTTCCTGCGCAGCGTCATGGCGCGCGTGGCCGCGATCCCGGTTTTCCTGATCGGCCTTTATATCGTCCTGCAGGTCGCCGGACTGACGCAGCTTGCCCTGTCGATCCTCGGCGGCGCCGGGGTGGCGGGCATCATCGTCGGCTTCGCTTTCCGGGACATTGCCGAAAATTTCCTGGCGAGCCTTCTGCTCAGCATCCGGCAACCGTTCCGGCGCGGCGATTATATCGCTGTCGGCGGACAGGAAGGCACGGTTCAGAGCATGAATACCCGCAGCACACTGCTGATGTCCCGCGAGGGCAATCACATCCAGATCCCGAACGCGACGGTGTTCAAGAACACAATCGTGAATTACAGCGCGGCCCCGGCCCGGCAGGAGTTCCTGTCGATCGGCATCGGCTACGATGTCTCGATCGCCGCTGCCCAGGAGATCATCCGTCAGGTTCTCGTCGACCATTCAGCGGTTCTGGAAGAACCGGAGGAGCCGCTTGTTCTGGTCGACTCGCTCGGCAGCGCCACCGTGAACCTGCGGGCTTATTTCTGGTTCGACGGCAGGGCATATTCCGCCTTCAAGATCAGGTCCGCCCTCCTGAGACTGGTCAAGAAGGCCCTGATCGAGAAAAACATCTCCATGCCGGACGAGGCCCGCGAAATCGTTTTCCCCCAGGGTGTCCCGGTTATCTCCATGGATGGCACCCCTGCCGCGCCCGGACCGGCTCAGCCGGCCCCCGATGAAAGCGCCGCCGCCGAGAGTGCCGAATCCGGCGTCGCCGCGACCATGTCGGAAGGCGATCTGGAAAACGAGACGGACTCGCTGGAACGCCATGCTGCCTCCGCCGACATTCCCGAAGCAGAAGAGGACCTGCTGCCCGATCCCGACGACAGTCCCCGGACGGAGATCAGAGGCTAGAAGCCTTATCGGAGAAATGCTTCCGCAACAGGGCCACGTTGCGGCGATTGGCCTTGAAACCGAGATCAAAGAGGTCACCGACCAGCGGGATCGCCCCGGTCAGCAGATCCAGGACAATATTCCCGGTCATGCGGATACGCAGGGGCAAGGGTGCGCCGATACGGCGTGCCTGGTGGACGATGTAAAAAGAGAGCAGCGCCGTCCCGCCATCGCCGATCCCCGGCAGCAAGCCCACCACCGCATCCAGCCCGAACCGGATATCGGTGCCCGGAATCCGGAACCGGCTGTCCAGCCAATGGGCCAGATTTTCAAGGCGCTTGATCTCGCGCTCCCGGTCTGTCCCGGAGGTCGCCTCCGGGGCTTTCGCCGGTCTTTCATGAAGCATCGCACTCTCCGGGCCTCGGGTTTGGCAGATTTACGGTCACAGCAGGCATGCCGGCACAGCAAACATGCCGTCACAAAGGTAAACGTGCGTCCGGGCAGGCGGTTCCACCCCGGCCGAAGCATCAGGTCAAACAGGGCCGAGACAGCTTTTGCCAGCCTTCGGGCAATGCGCTACGGTCCCGGAAATCTTCACCCCATATGGATGGAACAGGGTCAGATGAGGAACAAGTTAACGCCTTGGGCTCCTACGATACTCAGCATTACCCGTGCAGTCTCCGGGCTGATCTTCATGGCGCATGGCACGCAGAAACTTCTCGGCTTTCCCGCCGGAGGGCACGCCCCCGCCACGTTCTCCATGTCCTGGACAGCGGGCCTCATAGAATTGATCTGCGGCGCACTCATTGCCGTCGGCTTCCTGACACGCCCCGCTGCTTTTCTCGCCTCCGGCCTGATGGCGTTCGCCTACTGGATCGCACACGCACCGCGTGACTTCTTCCCGGTAAACAATGGCGGCGACGCAGCGATCCTCTATTGCTTCCTGTTCCTCTATCTCGTTTTCGCCGGCCCCGGCCCTCTGAGCATCGATGGCATGCGCCGCCGCGCCTGAACAAGATTGCGCCGAACAAGGCCGCGCCTGAACGAAACAGGATCAGCCCTGGAGCCGCCAAGCCGACAACATAAACGTGCATAACGCTTAATCCGCGGATATTCTGACGTCAGCCTCACAAAGAAGGACCGGATGATGCGGATCACCTTGATCATACTGGCGCTTGCCCTGTGGCTTGGCGCCTGCGCCGGTATTTCACCCGATAGTCCGGAGGGCCGCACCAGCGCCCACTTCGAAGCCATTCGCGGCGACCGCACGCTGACCCGCGCCTTCCTGCAGGCAATGCCGAAAGGCGCGGATCTGCACACCCACCTCTCCGGTGCCGTCTATGCCGAGGCCTATATCCGCTGGGCCGCGGATCCGGAACTCCACCTTTGTTACGATCCCGGCACCCGCGCGATTGCGGAATGCGGCGCCCATGCCCCGCCGATGGCCAAACCCGATTGTGGCGGGGCAACCCAGGTACGCATGAGCGACGCCGCGACGAGCGACAGTTGCATCGCGACGATCACCGATAATCTCTCGATGCGCAATTTCAGGCCAAACCCGCTCTGGGAGCAGCGTTCGGGCCATGACCAGTTTTTCTCCACATTCGCCCGTTTCGGCGCCGTCTCCGGCGATCACAAGGCGGAAAGCCTTGCCTGGATTGCCCGTAACGCGGCGCTGCAGAACGTGGTCTATGTCGAGCCGATGATGACCCTCGGCTGGGTTAATCCGGCTACTCTCGGCGTTACGCAAAAGCTGAAAGGCGGCAGCGACGCCGAGCTTGCGGCCTTCGAGAAGGCACTGCTCGACCATGGCTTCGCCAAACAGGTCGATGCCGGGGCCAAGATTCTGAACGACGCCATGGCCGGTGCCCGGGAACAGATGGGCTGCACCGGGAGCAAGCCCGAGCCCGGTTGTACCGTGACCCTCCGCCAGCTCGGCCAGAGCATCCGGACACAGCCGCCGGAGAACACCTTCGCGCAGGTCATGCTGCATTACATGATCGCGGACAGGGAAAAGCTCAGCGTCGGTGTCAATTTCGTCGCGCCGGAGGACTATCACGTCGC
>NZ_CAXBDC010000104.1:0-15235 GCF_963974195.1 uncultured Nisaea sp. | reverse complement strand
AACGGCACGGCATTGTTCAGCAAGCCCATGAACAGGAATGCCCGCAGGATCTTCCAATCCGTCGGCATGCGCAAACCGAAGAGCGGCAGGGCAAGCTGCATGGCGATGGCGGCCAGCCCGACCCGAACCAGCACCATGGTCAGCGGCGGCACCTCGTGGATTGCCACCTCGACAAAGAAGAACGACCCGCCCCAGACGGAGGAAAGCAGGATAAGGATGCCCCATTCCACAGGCCCCATGGTGAGATTGACCTTGGCATTCATGTCCAGTCCAGGTCCTTTCGGTCCAAATTTATTGTCTCGATGCAGCCATTTTATGCGTCACGGATAAGAGTGCCGCCGCAAAACGGGCATGACTGAAAGTGGCAATATCATACCCGCGCCTGAACGGATCTCCGTTTCTTGCGTGGCTTGTCCTTCATGCCAATTCTACGATTGAGCGCGGCCCCGCCTCTCTCTAGGGTGAGCGGCAAAATCAAGGGAGAAAACACCATGCAGGCCCGAGAAAGCGCCTCCGAGATCGCACCGGTTCTGGATATTCTGAGAGAGCGGTTTACGGACCGGCTCTCCACAGCCCCCGCAGTGCTTGAACGGCATGGCCAGGACGAGAGCTATCACAAGGCCTTGCCGCCTGAAGGCGTTGTCTTCGCCAACAGCACCGAAGAGGTCGCCGAAGTCGTGAAGCTCTGCGCCACCCATGGCGTTCCGATCATTCCCTTCGGCACCGGCACCTCGCTGGAAGGCCATATCGGCGCGGTCATGGGCGGCATCTGCATCGATCTCTCGAACATGAATGCCGTCCTTGAAGTCAATGCCGAAGACCTGGATTGCCGGGTGCAGGCCGGCGTCACGCGCAAGCAGCTCAACACGCATTTGCGCGACCAGGGCCTGTTCTTCCCGATCGATCCCGGCGCCGATGCCTCCATCGGCGGCATGGCGGCGACCCGCGCGTCCGGCACCAATGCCGTACGCTATGGCACCATGCGCGAGAACGTGCTCTCCCTCACCGTGGTGACGGCGAGCGGCGAGATCATCCGCACCGCCCGCCGGGCCCGGAAATCCTCTGCCGGATACGACCTGACACGGCTCTTTGTCGGCTCCGAAGGTACGCTCGGCGTGATCACCGAAGTCGCGCTCAAGCTCTATGGCATTCCGGAAGCAACCTCCGCCGCCGTCTGCCAGTTCGACGATCTTGAGAGCGCCGTCAGCACGGTGATCCTGACTATCCAGTCCGGCGTGCCGATGGCCCGTATCGAGCTACTGAATGCGGACCAGATGGGCGCCTGCATCCGCTTCTCCAAGCTGGAAGGCTATGAGGTGAAGCCGACCCTGTTCTTCGAGTTCCACGGCAGCGAGACCGGCGTGAAGGAACAGGCCGAAATGGTCGAGGGCATCGCCTCCGAATTCGGCGGCAGTGCCTTCCAATGGGCCGAGAAGGCCGAGGACCGGAACAAACTCTGGGAAGCCCGGCACAATGTGCATTACGCCATCAAGTCCATGCGCCCGAACTGCGAGGTGATGGCGACCGATATCTGCGTGCCGATCTCGCGATTGGCCGAAGCCATCCTGGAAGCCCAGAAGGACCTGATCGAAAACGGCCTGACCGCCGGCATCGTCGGCCATGTCGGCGACGGCAATTTCCATGTCGGCTATTGCATCGACCCGAACAACGCCGAAGAAGTCGCCGCCGCCAAGGGGCATAACGAACGCATGGTGTTCCGGGCGCTGGAAATGGACGGCACCTGTACCGGCGAGCATGGCGTCGGCCAGGGCAAGATCCGCTACATGGAAGCCGAGCACGGACTGGCCCTCAACAGTATGCAGGCGATCAAGCAGGCGCTCGACCCGCAAGGCATCATGAACCCCGGCAAGGTGCTGCCCGCCTGAGCCGTCCGTAACACGCCCCAGACAACGAGACAGATATGCCCCAACCGACCGGCGCCATGAAAGCCATCGAGGCCTCGGCCTTCTCCATCGACAGCCTGAGCCTTGTGGAGAGGCCGATACCAACGCCAAGACGCGGCGAAATCCTGATCCGGGTGAATGCCGTCACCCTGAATTATCGCGACCTCGCCGTGCTCGGCGGCACCTATATGCCGACCCTGCCCATGCCCTATGTGCCCTGCTCCGATTGCTGCGGCACCGTGGTCGCTCTGGGTGAGGATGTCAGTCTGTTCAAGGAAGGCGACCGGGTCGTGCCCTGTTACATCCAGGGCTGGCGGGATGGAAAAGTGACCCAGCAGCAGCGCACGAAGCAGACCCTCGGCGGCCCGCTTCCCGGCGTGCTCCGGGAATATATCGCCGTCCCCGCCGACGAGGTGATCCCGGCCCCGGAAAATCTAAGCGATGCCGAAGCCGCAACACTCCCGATCGCGGCCCTCACCGCGTGGACCTGCCTTGAACAGGGCGACCTGAAAAGCGGTGACAGGGTGCTGGTGGAAGGCACCGGCGGCGTCGCCCTCTTCGCCCTGCAGCTCGCCAAGGCAGCAGGCGCGGAAGTCGTCGCCCTCACCTCCACCGCCGAAAAGGCGGAGATGCTGAAGAAACTCGGCGCCGATCATGTGGTGAATTACCGTGAGACGCCGGAATGGGGTACCGCGGTGAAGGACGTGACCGGCGGGCACGGTGTCGACATTATCGTAGAGACCACCGGCAGCACCCTTGCCCAGTCCTTCGCGGCCGTCGCCTTTGGCGGCTTTATCGGCGTGATCGGTTTTGTCGGCGGCGCGGAAGTGCCGTTGAACGTGATGCAGCTCATCGGCCCGAATGTGCGGATGGAAGGCGTCGTCGTCGGCTCCCAGGCAGGGCTGCGCGCTCTTGCCCGGGCGATGGACCTGCATGGCATCAAGCCGGTGATCGACAGCTCCTTCCCGATTGAAAAAGCAGCAGATGCGTTCCGCCACATGAAGCAGGCGGGGCATATCGGCAAGATCGTCGTGACACTCTGACGCCCGGCCTCAGAACAAGAAAAAGGCCGCCTTCCAGTCAGGAGGCGGCCTTTTGTTTCCTGCATCAGGAACAGATCAGGCGATCAACAACCCGAGACCGGCAGCGGCTGTCAGGCCACCGGCGCCGCGCATAACGGCGGTCGCCAGAGCAGCGCGTTCCGCGAACAGCTTTTCCGCCAGCAGGCCGGCGCCGAGACCCGCGACATGCAGCAGCGCGGTCGCGGCGACAAAACCAGCACCATAGGCAAGTGCCGTCGCGCCGCCGATTTCACCGCCATGGGCATGGCCGTGGAACAGCGCGAAGGTCCCGACGACAACAGCACCGACCGTGGCCGGAAGCTTCACCGCGCAGGCGACCAGCAGGCCAAGAGCGACGACCGATGCGAGGATCGCGGGCTCCACGAACGGCAGGGCCACGCCCGACAAAGCAAGCACGAAGCCCAACGCCATGCAGCCGACGAAGGCGAGAGGCACCCCAACCAGCGCCCGGCCACCCATCTGGAAAGCCCAAATCCCGACCGCGACCATCGCCAGGATATGATCCAGCCCGAGCATCGGGTGCGACAGACCGGCGGCGAAAGAGCCATGCTCTGCCGGGTTCAGATGCGCCATGGAAGGGGATGCGCTGGCAACAAGGATTGCGGCGCCAAGGGATAAGATTCTAATCATATATGTGATCCTTAGATGAAGTCGATCTAGCGCCCCTGATTGGGTCGCGCACGCCAACGGTTGCACACAAGGTTAACGAAGCCAAGAGGCCCTCTCCCCCATGTCTGATACCCTTCCCGAAATCCGCGCCATTCTCGAAGCCTCCCCTCACGCTTTTGAGGTTATGGAGTGCGATCCCGACCTCGCCGACACGGCTGTGTTCTGTGAACGATATGGCAAAGCACCGGAAGATTCGGCGAACACGATTCTCGTCCGCTCCAAGACGGGCGATCTGAAATATGCCGCCTGCGTGGTGCTGGCGACACACCGGCTGGATGTGAACAAGGTGGTGCGCAAAAAACTGGAAGCGCGGAAAGTCTCCTTCGCCAGCGCGGAGGAGACGAAAGAGCTGACCGGTCAGGAAATCGGCGGCGTCACGGCACTGGGACTTCCGGCGGATCTCCCGCTCTGGATTGATGCGGACGTGATGGCCCGGAAAGAGATCATTCTCGGCGGCGGGAACAGAACCTCGAAACTGATCGTCGATCCGAAACTACTGCTGGATCAACCGATGGCGGAAGTGGTCGAAGGTCTGGCGAAGCCGATCCCGGCGGAATAATGCCGAGGTCCTCTTTCCCTCCGTTCGAAGGCTCCCTGTAACCCGATCCGCCGGTCACGCCGTCCGCACGTCCAGCACCCCCGCACCATGGATCGGCCCGTTTCCCGGTGCCTGCACAAGAACCGACAGCCGGTCCGTCGGCATGCTGACGGCGCTGCCAGGAATGCGGAGCCTGTCCGCCTTGCCGTCCCAGTGTCCGAGCGACCGGTAGAACCGGACCACGGCGAAATCCTCCAGCGTGCGGCCCCTGTTCTCCCCGCGCGGGACTTCGGTCACATGCCGGTCATCGCTGCCGACAAGGAGCAGCTCGGCGCCCGTATAGTCGGCGCTCTGCTCCGCATCCAGCAGCAGTTCGAAATCCGCGCCGTCCCGGTTGAGCGTAACGGCAAGGCCGGGTCCACCGCGCTGTGCCCGGCGCCGGTCCAGCTCCTGCAGTACGATTGAGCGGCGGGAGCCGACCAGATCTGCCTCCCCGTCGATGACAAGCTGCGGCGTGTAGATCGTCCGAAGCTTCATGGCATGGCCATAGCGCCGTTGCCGGTCGCTCATCTCCTCGGAGGAGAACGGATCTTCCCAGCCGATATAGTTCCAGTAGTCCACATGATAGGCGAGCGCGATCACATCCGGTTCTTTCGCCAGCTCGCCAAGCAATTCATCCGCCGGCGGACAGGACGAGCAACCCTGGCTGGTGAAGAGTTCAAGAACGATCGGACCGGATCGGCGGCTTGCCGCCATCACGGGCCGGGCGGGACGCGCCAGGGCCGCGAGGCCGAGGGCGCTTGCGGCGGCGAGGCCGCCCAGGAAGGTGCGTCGTCTGATCATCATGGGAGGAGAAGATAAACCGTGACTGAAGGCCGCTCGAATCAACACCCGTCACGGGCCGGTGACTGAAGCCCGTCTCAAAGACTGAGATTGAACGCGACCGAAACCCGCGTGCCGTCTCCGTCATAGCGGGTCACGCCATGGTGCAGCCAGGAAGGGAAAACCACGAGCTGACCCGTTTTCGGGAAGAACCGCTCCGACAATCCGGCAGTCAGGCATCCATTGATGCCCATTTTCACGCGCGGTGCGTACATCAGCGGGAGCGCCCCGCGCGGATCGTTGAACTCGAGCGCCCCACCCAAGCTTTCACCACCGGCAATCCCGCCATCGTCCGCATAGAAACAGGCGGACCAGAAGGCGCCCGGATGATAGTGCGCATGGTTGCCCATGCCTTTGCCGTTGATGTTCGCCCAGGCCGTCACTTTCCATTTCAGCGAATCCCGGGTGAGCTGTCCCGTCGAGAAATCGAGCGAGGCCTTGTTGGCGACTTGCTGCAAGGCATGCGCCAGCGCCTTGCCCTCGTCTCCCGCCCAGTGCAGAAAGTCGTGGCCCGACTGCCAGCCTCCGTCATTGCTGTGCGTCACGCCTTTATCTTCCCGTGATCGCGCCCGGATGGTGTCCGCCAGCCGCGCCACATCCGTCTGACGGCGGAACGGCTCGACCACGATCAGCGGGGTGGCGAACAGGAATTCGGTTTTCATGGGGGCTTCCGTACAGCAAGGGAACGAGAGTCCATTAGCGGAGTCCCGCCTGGCTGCACGGTTAAGAATTGTGAAAAAAGGTTACAGGTTACGGGCGCTCCGCGCCGGAGCGCCCGTAATCGTTAGCGGCTCTGCCACTGGCCGTTCATGCATTTCCGGGAGCTGATCTCGAACTTGACCACCGCGCCGTGTGAAAAAACCTCGTTGTAGGCAATGCAATATTTCGAAACATCCGCACCGCCTTGCGCCAACGCCGTGATAATCGCCGCTGTATTTCCTGCACCGTTCCCATACCCGCCTCCGAAGCCGCCGTGCCGTGGCTGCTCCCGCGTATCCTGACGCGCCAGAACCGGGGAGACCCCGGCGACAGAAACGATGAGGGCAGCGGACAGTATGATTTTCGCAATGCGTGACATGATCGAATCCCCTAACTGAATTATGTTAACTCCGGCTTTAAGCAGCGCCGCACGGAACGGCCGCTCCTGGTAAAGACGCTTCGGGATCACCAAGGCGTCTTCCCCTTAAAACGGGGAAGAAGAGAAAATCCGTCGCCCAGAACGTGCGCAGGCTGAAAATTCTGCATTATCAGCCTTCCATCATGCCGTGAAGAATGTGCCGTCAGCTTTGAAGCGCGACTCTGTTTGTGTTCGCTTCCGGCCCGCCAGTCATGCCGGCCACACTGTTCTCCTGCAGAAAGTCCGCACATTCCGCCTCCGGTAACGGGCGGCTGAACAGATATCCCTGGAACTGGTCACAGCCAAGTTGCGCCAGTGCATCGCGTTGCGGGGCGGTCTCCACAAACTCTGCAACAATGGTCACGCCCCTGGACTTACCCAGGCTGGCAATGCTCCGGATAATGTCCGCATTGGCCTCATGACTGAGCACCTCGCGCGACAGGGATCCGTCGATCTTGATCGAGCCCACATTGAAACGCCGGAGATACAACAGGGACGAATATCCCATGCCAAAATCGTCCATTGTCAGCTGGATGCCGATTTCCATCAGTCCGGCAAACGCCGCGTCGACCTGGGGATTATCCGGAATAACCTGGGATTCGGTGATCTCCAGTTCGATCTCGGAAGGCGAAAGACCGTTTCGCGCCAGTGCGCGGGCAACCCGTTTCGGCAAATCCGGATCGGTCAGCTGAATAGGGGAGATATTGAACGCCATCGTCAGCCCCTCATGACCGAGCGCGTTCCAGCGGGCCTTGCAGGCGCAGGCCTCGTCTATGACCCAGCCGCCAAGCTCGTTAATCGCGTTTCCGTCCTCTGCCAGGGTCACCGCCAGAACCGGAGACAGCGCCCCATGTCTTTCATGCTTCCAGCGCAGTAACGCCTCAAAGCCAATGACATGACCATCCCGGTCCATCTTCGGTTGGTAATGCAATTCCAGACCGCCGCGCGAGATCGCATCCCGCAGATCGCCCAGCAGGCCGCGCGCGATCAAGCCGACATCGTCCCGGCGGCTGATCGCGGGAAACCGTGACCGTTCCTCCAGAATAGCGGTCGTCGCCTCCACAACCATGCGGGATTGCCGCCGCTTGCGCTGCTGCTCCGCAATCCGGACAAACGGCAGATAAAGGGCTGCGCTAAGGGCTATTTCGGCGGCCTGAAACACAACTCCGGTCCAGGATCCGGTAATCAACCAGCCGGAGATCAGAGGCGGCGTTGTCCAGGGAACATCGACCGCGCGCAGCTCAATCACACCGACCTGAACAGCTCCGACCGAGATCAAGGCCAACAGCAACGGCACACCGATAAAGGGCAACAGATAGAGCGGGTTCAGGACCAGCGGCAGACCAAAGACGAGTATTTCATTGATATTGAACAGGGACGGCAGCACCGCGAGCTTCGCGATCCTGAGCTGGCTGCCTTCCCGCACGGTCAACATGATCGCAACCAGCAGGCCGGCCGTGCTGCCGCAGCCTCCCAGCAGCACGAAGGTGTCGAATAATGGCCGGTATCCGATATCCGCGCTGTAAGCCGCTCCCTTCAGCCCGAACAGGGCATCCGCGAATGCCTCCATGACAATCCCGCCATGGGCACCAAGGAACCATGAGATCTGGTTCAGCAGAGTCGCGCCGAGACTGAACCACCAGATGCCGCCACCGAATTCGGCTTCCAGCGCCGTCAGCGGAGCAACAAACATTTCCATTGGAAACTGGACACGCGTGCACAGGGCGATTGCCATGACGACGATCAGGCCCGTGACGGCAACCGGAACACAAGACCGAACGGCCTGAAAGAACACAGCTTCCGCGTCATAGGAAAGATGAAGCGGCGCCGGAATGCGCCAGCGGGAGGTTACATTGAGAATGAAAGCTGTACCGAGGCCGATCAGGATACTCGCGAACATTGCGTCATATCCAAAAACGGGGATCCCGGCCTGTCCCTCCACCAACGCATAGAGCATGAAATTCACTAGCGCGGAGAAGCCGACGATCATCGACGGCAAGGCCTCACGCGCCGGGTCGAACCGGGCCAGTTGCCCATGCACAAAGATCGCGACCGCGATAGCTGTACCCACACTCCAGGCGGCAATACTCGCCTCGATCAGATACCCGACGGCATCCGTCCAGCCGGGTCCGAAAATTCCGGTCATGGCGTTGTGGTAGGCCGGAATGGGCAGATGCAGACACAGCTCCGCCAGAACCCGGAAGAATGTCAGGGGCAACAGGGTAATGAAGGCATCGCGGACCGCGAAAAGTAGCAATCGCGGTTTCTCGGTAATCATACCAGGCCGTTCCCACTCCCTGACAGACATGCCTTGCCCCACTTGTCCCATATTCCCCAGAGCCGTTTTGGGGAGCATTTGGACCAGGAGGCAATGCCTGCCACGCGATTTCCAGAGCAGGAAACCAGGATCACGTTAAACGAGCTCTTAACTATCAATCAAATCATTGAAATAGCGTTAACTTTATAATGATCGAAGACCATCAGTGCGATATTGTGACGCAGTCTGGCGGCATGCGCCGGGGAGGAACATCGCACGCCGCCTCCCCTCACGCATTTCCCCCTCAGCCTCAGACCTGACGAATATCCGTCAGGGTTTCGGCGCCGAAGCTGGCTCCGGTCACATGGGCTGCTATTTTTGCCCCGACCGCTTCCGGGCTGGCCAGCGCGCCGGTTTCCTTCAACTCGACGAACTGGGCGCGCAGCGCGAAATCCTCTTCCGACGTGCCCCTGATGGTCGATTGCATGCCGGTATCGATCACACCCGGCGCCAGGCTCTCAACCTTCAGGCCAGGCAATGCATCCTCGCGTACCCCGTTCGCATGATTGTCGAGGGCTGCCTTGGTCGCGCAATAGACGCTCCAGCCGGTATAGGCATGACGCCCGGCCCCGCTGGAGATATGCGCGAGCCGCCGGTCGGCGATACCTGTGCTCAGCGCGGCGAAGGCATCCGCCAGCACCAGCGCGGCACTGATATTCACCGCGACGGCCCGGGCGATCGCCGCCGCCCCCTGACGGCCAAGCGGCGCGATCGGCTCAACGATCCCGGCATTGTTGATCAGCAGTGCAATGTCGGCGCCATCGAGGAAGCTTTCCAACTCTCCACCCTCAAGCCATGTGGCCAGTGCGTCCACATCCCCGAGGTCGAGCGCGACCTGTTCCAACCCCGATTCAAAGCCCGGCAAGGCAGAGCGTGAGACACCGAGAACATTGTATCCATCCGCCAGCAACGCCTCGGTGATCCCAGCCCCGAGGCCCTTGCTGTGTCCAGTAACGATAGCTTTTTTCATGGGGTCCCTCCCGAGGATGCCGTGCAGTAGCGCCGGTCTGGCGCGCATCCCGCTATAGCATCAGACGGCGTGTTCACACAGCCCCTGCTCGTCGGCTTATTCACCATCTTCCCGCGACACCAGCACCCGCTGTGATCCTGCGCGTTCCTTGGCCGCGACCTGTTTCGGGCCAAGACAAACAGCGATCTCGTTTCGGTCCAGGGTTTCCCGCTCTTCCAGATCCCCGATCAGCCGGGCCACCTTCGCTTCGTTCTCTTCCAGCAACGCCACCGCACGTGCTTCGGCGGCGATGAGATAGCTGCGTACCGCGCTGTCGGCCAGTGCCGCAGTAGCTTCCGAAAAATGCCGGGGCTGCGCCATCTCACGGCCAAGGAAAGGATGCGACTCGCTCTCCCGCACATCGACCGGCCCGACTTCTTCGGACATGCCCCAGCGCCCGACCATGGAGCGAGCGATCTGGGTAGCCATGCGGATGTCCTCATCCGCGCCTGAACTGACGGAGCCAAGAAAGACCTGTTCCGCCGCTCTGCCTCCGAGGATGACTGTCAGCCGGTCGTTCAGATATTCCTCCGTGAGAGTATGCCGCTCTATTTCGGGCAGCTGGTGCGTCCCGCCGAGGGCGCGCCCGCGAGGGATGATTGTCACCTTGTGCAGCGGGTCCGCGCCGGGCAGAAAATACGCAACGGCCGTGTGACCGGATTCATGCACCGCAAGCCGGTGCCGCTCGTCAGGGTGGATGGCCAGCGTGCGCACCGCGCCCATGATGATACGGTCTCGCATCTCGTCAAAGTGCCGGGCTTCGACCTTGAGCAGGCTCTCCCGCGCCGCCGCCATCGCAGCCTCGTTGACCAAATTCTTGAGGTCGGCGCCGGAGAAACCCGGCGTGCCTGTGGCGACCTGATACAGATCGACGTTACCGGCCAGGGGCACATTGCGGCAATGCACCTTCAGGATCGCCTCGCGGCCTTTCAGGTCCGGGAGTTCCAGTGTTACGTGCCGGTCGAAGCGACCGGGCCGCAGCAGCGCTGGGTCAAGGACATCAGGCCGGTTGGTGGCGGCAAGAACCACCACCGCCTCATGCCCTTCGAAGCCGTCCATTTCGGCGAGAATCTGGTTCAGGGTCTGCTCACGCTCGTCGTGCCCGCCGCCGAGACCGGCACCGCGCACCCGGCCGACACTATCGAGCTCGTCAATGAAGATAATGGCCGGGGCCGCTTTCTTGGCTTCGTCGAAAAGATTCCGCACTCTGGAAGCGCCGACACCAACAAACATCTCGATAAATTCGGAGGCGGACATATGGAAGAAAGGTACCCCAGCCTCCCCCGCCAGAGCACGAGCCAGCATGGTCTTGCCGGTACCGGGCGGTCCCTGCAGCAGGATGCCGTGCGGGACTTCCGCACCGAGCCGCTGATAGCGCTCCGCGTCCCGCAGGAACTCCAGAAGTTCGGAAACCTCGCGCTTGGCATTCTCCTGCCCCGCGACATCCGCGAAACGGATCTTCGGCGTCTCCGCCTTCTTCACGGCCTTCATCCGGCCGCGCAGGAAATCTCCGGCGCCGCCCCGGCCGCCCAGCCCACCCGGCATCATTCCGGACATCCGCGACCACATGAAGAACCAGAAGGCCCCGATCAACAGCCATGGCAGCAGACTGACAAGCCAGGATCCCTCATCTGCGGGGCGGGACTGAACCTCGACACCCGCCTCCTGAAGCGCATCGAGAAGCGCCGGATCGCCGGTCGGGGGAACATAGGAAACGAAGGCTGTCGTCGTGCCGCCCGGGCCAGTTGACGCCGCCCGCAGAAGCCCTTCGATCCGCTCTCCCCGGAACACCACACTCTCAACCTGACCTCCGGCAACCAGCGCCTTGAAATCCGTGTAACTCCGCACCGTGCGGGTATCGGTCCCGGGGAGAAGCCGTGAAAGCGAGAGGATGGCGACGACCGCAAGTGCCATGATCGCCCATTTGGCGAGTCCCGGTTTCCAGTCTTTTGGCGTTTCTTCCATCCCGTCACCCTGCCCCTGACAGCTTCAGTTGTACGGGAAGGTAACAGGCTCCGATGTCGCAATCCTTGATCTGGATCAGGATCTGACGCCTGCGTATTCCCTACTCTGCAGCGCGAACCCCGCGCTTGTCCTCCATGTAAGCCTTCAGCTTCGGCCAGACCTCCCCGGCCATCCGGGTGAAGGAGCGGTGCCACATCCGTTGCGTTCCCTCCATGTCATGCCCGGTCAGCATCAGGGTGCCGAAATCGCCGATCTCGTCCCGGAAGGAGACCAACCTGTCGAGCACCGTCTCCGCCGTACCGGCGATCACGAACTCCCGGGTTTTCTCCATCGCCTCGCGCTTTACCGTGCTCCAGTCGATATCCCCGGGCGCGTCACCATTGGCGAGACACCCCTGGGCGCCGAGATACTGGTAATACCAGGAGAACACCCCGTCCGGGTCGTTGAGCATCGCCTCCGCTTCGGCATCACTGTCGGTGATCAGCACGGAACGGCCGACACGCCAGACGGACGGGTCTGGTGTACGCCCCGCCTTCTCTGCACCGGCAGCATAGGTCGGCCAGTGCGTCGCGATGTCGGCGGCGGGCACGAAGTTGCCGGACAACATGCACCAGCCGCGCTGGCCGGCGAAATTGGCGGTCATGGAATTGGCTCCGCGCACCGACACGGCGATGGGCGGATGCGGTTGCTGATAGGGCCGGATGAACCGGCCGATCCCCATCTCCGGCAAAACTCTTTGCTCGATCCGGGCGGTGAAATGATCGCCTGCGTGGGTGAAGGGCGGATCCTCGGTCCAGACCTTCTGGATCAGGTCGATGGACTCGACCATCGCCATGGCCCGGGCCTTGTGGTCGAGATTATCGAAAATCTCCCAGTCGCTCGACAACCCGCCGGAGCCGATCCCGAAGATGAACCGGCCGCGCGCCAGATGGTCGAACAAAGCCGCGTGCCCCGCCACCACCACCGGATGCTGCTGCGGCAACGAGATCACCCCGGAGCCGAAGGTGATCTGCTTGGTTTCGGCGATCAGCGAGGCATTGAACAGCAGCGGCGAGGTCACCGGCTCGGCGGTCGAGGTGTAATGCTCCCCCATCCAGGCTTCCGCGTAGCCGAGCCTGTCGGCCAGGATCACAAGCTGGCGGTTTTCCTCCAGCACGTCCGCGAAATCCCGCGACGGCGGATGCAACGGCATCATGAAAAGGCCGAGCTTGGCCATGGGAGCCTCCCTGATTGTTTTTTGTATACAATCGAAGCGTAACACCCGGATTGGTGGCGGGGAAGCTGCCTCGGTTCAGTCAGGCGCTCTCAATATGAATCTGATGAAGAAAAGGCCTGAATACGGATACGACCGCATTTGCTGTATGCAACAGCCAATTCAAATAAGCCTCGTCATTCGTCGTGCTGCCATCAAAGTCAACAGACACGGTTGCCTCATATGGATCATGCTTATTCACATCGATCCGCATTGGCACTCCAATCGCATCTTCCAGAGCAGATCGTGCCGCCTCAATCTCCGAGACTGCCGCCTCCCCCTCATCCCCTTTGAAGCGCATGAACAGACCGCCACGATTTCTACTTGCCCTAAATGCCGTGATCCAGCCAATCGGCTCGGGCATCGGAATGCGCACCCAGGCATGCCCGCCATGCCGTGGCCCCGGTTGATCCGGATGCTCGAAGCGAACCTGATCTATGAAACTTTGCCAGAAGGCTCGTTCTGAAAGTTTTGATGCTGCCCGGTCTTGATCAATCAGGTCCTCCGCATCCTCTTCGGTAATATTGGGCCGCTCCATCTGAAGCGGCGTTCCATCACCCGAGGTAACAATCCGCTGTTCAATCATTTCGGTTTTCAGCGGAATATGAGGCATCACAACGAGGCCTGCATTACCTTCCCACAATTGAAATTCGACCAGTGCCATCCGGGCAGCAAGCCCGCTGGATTGATTGAGGTAATCCGAGATCGCATGCACATCGGCACGAATGCCATCCCCTGCGATAATCAGAATGAAGTCGCCCCGGCGAAGCGTTTCGGTCAACCGATCAACGAACCGTGCTTCGTCAAGGTCGGGATGATACTGTGAGACAATCTCGAATATCGGGTTTTCGGATAGCGTCTTGAGTGCACTTTGGACACGCGCCGACAGATCACCGTAGCTCCATTGCTTGACCAGAGAGGCATATTCAAGAATCTGCGCGATGACTTCACGGCGCGCCTGCGGGTTTCTCCACAGCTTGCACTCAACCAGCACCAATCGGCCTTCTGGAGTGACTCCGAAAAGATCCAGATAAACGGAACCGCCCGCTTTCGGGATTGTGAGTTCTCGGCAGACCGGAACAAAATCGCCCGCGCCAGCAACGATCTCCTGAACTGGAATCAGATCCGGATTCAGAAAAAGTAGCTCCTGCAGCCACTTCTCATCTTTATTGCTACTCCGCGCACCGAGAGGAATCCGGCGAAGCCAGTTCTTCGTCTGTTCGCCGCCTGGCGAAATATGCAGAGATCGCATTACAGTCCCAGCTTGGCCATGAGAGCCTCTCTGATTGTTTTTTGTATACAATCAAAGCGTAACACCCGGCTCATTGGCCGGGAAAAACAAAAAAGGGCCGGAGCACCTCTCGATGCCCCGGCCCTCTTCTTTCACCCCGTCAAGATCAGAACGCTTTCACGCTGTCCGGACGGTACTTGTTCTTCGGCACGAAACCGGAGCGTGTCGCCTCGCGCGGCTCACGTACCCAGACCTCGCGGTTCGGGTGCAAGCCGCCGCCGCGGACCGCCGGGACCGCCGTGTGGCGGGCGCGGTGCAGCAGGCGGGTATCGGCGGCGCCGCAATTCGGGTGGATGCCGCCATTATCGGCGACCTCTTTTTCCCATTTCGCGGTGCGGGCCTTCAGCGTGGCCGGATCCTCAAGCGCGGTGCAGATCAGCGCGTTCGTAGTCAGGTCGGCGATGATCTCGTCCCCGTCCTCGATCAGCGCGATCGGGCCGCCGAGCGCCGCCTCGGGACCGACATGGCCGATCACCAGACCAACCGAGCCACCGGAGAAGCGGGCGTCGGTCATCAGGGCGATGACGATGTTCTTCTCGCGGCAGAGCGTGGTGATGCGCGAGGTCGGGTCCAGCATTTCCGGCATGCCCGGCGCCCCGCTCGGGCCGGAATAGCGGACAATCACGATATCGTTGTTCCTGAACACGTCCGGCGTCTCGTCCAGCGCCTTCAGCAGATCCGGCTCGCCCTCGAACACCCGGGCGCTGCCGACGAACTTGTTATCCTCAAGCCCGGCCTCGACACCGGCCAGCTTCAGGATGGCGGAGAAGTCCGGCGAGAGATTGCCGCCGAGCACGCGCAGGCCGCCGGTCGGCTTGTACGGCTTTTCGACCGGATAGATCACGGTGCCGTCGACCTTCTTCGTCTCCAGCCGCTTCACCTGCTCGGCCAGCGTCTCGCCGGTGCAGGTCAGCACGTCACCGTTCAGCAGGCCCGCTTCCAGCAGCTCGCGCACGATCACCTGCACGCCGCCAACCCCGTCGATATCGACCATCGAATATTTGCCGTAGGGCCGCGCGTCGGTCAGCACCGGCACGACATGTTCGGCCAGATGGTTGAACTCTTCCGGCGTGATCACCTCTTTCCAGAAATCGGCGAACCCGGCGGCCCGGGCGATTTCCGGCGCGTGCAGCGTCACGTTGGTGGAGCCGCCAATGGCCATGGCGACGATCATGGCGTTCCGCAGACTGTCCCGGACCACGATATCGC
>NZ_CAXBDC010000103.1:0-15405 GCF_963974195.1 uncultured Nisaea sp. | reverse complement strand
AGTACGAGTTCATGTCCTCGACCGAATGCTACAAGAGCGGCATGTTCGACAAGGCCCTGCTGGAAACCCTGCAGCGCTATGACGAGATCATGGCCATCATGCTACCGACCCTCGGCAAAGAACGGCAGGCGACATACTCGCCCTTCCTTCCGGTCTGCCCGACCACGGGCAACGTGCTGCAGGTCCCGATCATCGAGCGCAACACCGATGCCGGGACCGTGGTCTATGAGGACCCGAATGGCGGCGGCAAGGTCGAGGTGCCGGTCACGGGCGGGCATTGCAAGCTGCAATGGAAATGCGACTGGGCGATGCGCTGGCATGCGCTCGGCGTCGATTACGAGATGTCCGGCAAGGATCTGATCGACAGCGTCAAGCAAAGCTCCAAGATCTGCCGCACCCTCGGCTCCAAGCCGCCGGAAAGCCTGAGCTACGAGCTGTTCCTCGACGAAGAGGGCGGCAAGATTTCCAAGTCGAAGGGCAATGGCCTCTCGGTCGAGGACTGGCTGCGCTACGGCTCGCCGGAAAGCCTGTCCCTGTTCATGTACCAGCAGCCGAAACGGGCCAAGCGGCTCTATTTCGACGTCATCCCGAAGAACACGGACGAGTATTTCCAGTTCCTCGACAAGCTGGAAGAAGAGACCGATGAGGCCAAAAAAGTCGAAAACCCGACCTGGCACATCACACAGGGACGCGGGCGCGGCAACGAAGAGAAGGTGCCGCTCAGCTTCGGCCTGCTGCTGAACCTCGCGAGCGTCTGCCATGCAGAGGACACCTCCGTCCTCTGGGGCTATATCGCCCGCTATGCACCCGGCGCGACGGCGGAAAGCCACCCGGTTCTGGACCGGATGGCCGGCTACGCCGTGAACTACTATCAGGACTTCGCCCGGCCGCAGAAACAGTACCGCGCTCCAACGGAGCAGGAACGCGCCGCGTTCGAAGATCTCGTTGGCGAGCTGAAAGCCCTTCCGGCGAACGCCGATGCGGAGACGATCCAGACCCAGGTCTACGAAGTCGGCAAACGCCACGACTTCGAGAACCTGCGCGACTGGTTCAAGGCGCTTTATCAGGTCCTGCTCGGCCAGGATCAGGGCCCGCGCTTCGGCAGCTTCATCGCGCTCTATGGGCGGGATGAAACGGTGGCGCTGATCGGGCGCGCTTTGGCGGGTGAGGATCTGGCGGCTTAAACGGCGTCAACAGACAAGTAAATTACTACTTTATATTGAACACCACCCATATCTGAACTTTGATACTCAGGCACATCCGAGGAGGAGAACGTGTCTGAGTATCTTCATCAAATTTTCGGCAGAGAGCGGCTTGAATGCCGAGCGGTTAGCGAACTGATCGGATTGGCTCACGGCATGCTTGCCGATGGCAAAATAGATCAAAACGAAGCCGAGTATCTTCAAAAATGGCTGGTTGCAAACGAAGCTGTTACCGATAGCCCAGTCATCGTTCTATTGCGTCGTCGGGTAGATCAGTTTCTCGCGGACGGAATACTTGATGAAGACGAAGCGCTCGATTTGTTTACTGTGTTAAGCCAGTTTACCGGCAACGATTATGAGTTGGGCGAACTACAGAAATCCACATCTCTACCATTGGATACTCCACCTCCGGCCATCGAGATTCCTGGGAAGAGTTTTTGCTTTACTGGAACCTTCGCCTATGGCTCACGCCGCGAGTGTGAGAGCGTGATATCCGAGCTGGGCGGTAACCCCGGCCCTATGAGAAAGACAACGGATTACTTGATAATTGGCGTCTATGCGACCGGATCCTGGGCGCACTCATCATTCGGCAGAAAGATTGAAAAGGCTTTGGCATTCCGTGAGACCGGATCGAACGTAGCAATTATTAGCGAAGAGCATTGGGCCACTCAAATTCAATAGATCAGCGCTTTCATACACTACAAAAAACGGCCCAAATGAGGGCCGTTTTCGTATTAAGAAATTGTTTTCAGATCAGAAACGGTACCCGACACCGATACCGAACACCCACGGATCGAGGTCCGCGTCGACATTGATCGGGCCACCGCCGACATTCGTCGTGATCGTCGTGTCGAGAAACACCTTCTTGACGTCAACGTTCAGCGACCACGGGCCGGAGATCGCATAGTCGAAACCGGCCTGAAGCGCATAGCCGAAGCCATTGTCGTAGGAGATCGACTGCGCCGCGCCGGGCTTCTCGTCATAGAAGAAGGTATAGTTGATACCGGCACCGAGATACGGGCTGAAGCGCTCCTTCGGCATGAAGTGATATTGCAGCGTCAGGGTCGGCGGCAGCAGCATGACGGAGCCGAGATCGACGTTCGGATTTTCCCACTTCAGATCATGCTTGGTCGTTGCCGCGATCAACTCCACCGCGATGTTGTCGGTGATGAAGTAGGAAAAATCGACTTCCGGCACATAATCGTTACTCAGCTTGCCCTCACCGGTCGGGAGGTCGCTTGAAGACGTGCTTTCATCCGGAATCATGGCGATGCCACGGGCCCGGATGACAAAGTCACCAGCCTGCTTGGGCTTGAATTCGTCAGACTGGGCCAGCGCCGCACCGCTGGCGGTCATAAGTGAGCCCAGTACGGCAAATGTGGCTGCCGCCGCCATCAACTTCCCGGAGAATGTCATCCGTCCGTCCTCTTGTATCAAAATTTCTGGCGGCAAACTGCACCGCGCGTGCGCCAGCGGCTTTGACACAGATCAACCTCGCGAATGAAAAACAGCATTTTTTTGAATGATTTAACTGATCGACATCAGATCCTTGAAATCGGTCTTGCGTTTGGTTTCCATGATATTCATATATGTTATATTATAACATTACGTATTGGAGACTTCCCGTGCCCGACAATCGCCTCCCCGTGACGGTGCTTTCCGGATTTCTCGGTGCCGGCAAAACCACGCTGCTGAACCGCGTCCTCAACAATCGCGAGGGCCGCCGCGTCGCCGTGATCGTGAATGACATGTCGGAAGTGAATATCGACGCGGATCTGGTGCGGGCCGGTGGTGCCGAGCTCAGCCAGACGGAAGAAACGCTGGTGGAAATGTCGAACGGCTGCATCTGCTGCACCTTGCGGGATGACCTGCTGCTGGAGGTGCGCAAGCTTGCGGAAGAAGGCCGGTTCGATTATCTGCTGATCGAGTCCACCGGCATTTCGGAACCGCTCCCCGTGGCAACCACCTTCGATTTCCGCGACGAAACGGGCGCGAGCCTCTCCGACATTGCCCGGCTGGACACCATGGTCACGGTTGTCGACGCGGTGAACTTGCCGAAGGATTTCGCCAGTCACGACGCACTCGCCGACCGGGGCGAAGTCCTTGGCGCGGAGGATGAACGCACCCTTGTCCACCTGCTGACCGACCAAATCGAATTCGCCGATGTGATCGTCATCAACAAGGTCAGCGACGCGGGGCCGGACGGGCTGCGTGCCGCGCGGCAGATCGTGCGGAGCCTCAATGCGGATGCCCACCTGATCGAAACCGATTTTGCGGACGTGCAGGCTGGAGCCATCCTCGACACCGGCCTGTTCGATTTCGAAAAGGCGCAGGACCATCCACTCTGGGCCAAGGAGCTATATGGTTTCGCCGAGCATGTTCCGGAATCCGAGGAATACGGCATCGCCTCCTTCGTCTACCGGGCGCGACGGCCGTTCGACCCCGGCGAGATCCACGAATTGCTAAACGGCCCGCTGCCCGGCGTGATCCGTGCCAAGGGCCATTTCTGGATCGCCACCCGGCCGGACTGGCTGGCCGAATTCTCCCTCGCCGGCGCCCTGTCCAGCAGCACCCCGCTCGGCACATGGTGGGCCTCGGTCCCCAGGGAACGCTGGCCGGACCATGCACCGTTCCGGAATTATATCCGGGAGAACTGGGCCGACCCCTTCGGCGACCGGCGTCAGGAAATCGTCTTCATTGGCTGCGGTATAGACTGGGCCATGCTGAAGGCTCAACTCGATGCCTGTCTGGTGCCGGAAGATGCCTGTAACGATCTCGCGGCGCTAAAGGGCCTGCCAGACCCGTTCCCGTACTGGGGGCAGACCGCAGCCGCGTAAGCCCCACAACCTCACTCAGAGACCGAGCTTGTCCGCCACACGGTGCCAGGCGAGCATCGCCGGCATGAACCAGGGCGTACCGTTATAGAGCGGGCGCCCGTTGAACGGCAGATCGTCGAACGGCGTTGCCCCCTCCTCGCTGCCCAGCATCTTCAGGCCGAGCTTGCGGCCGAAGAAGCTGGCGCGGGCAACACCGGAGCCGCAATAGCCCATGGCGTAATAGAGGCCGTCCATCTCACCCAGATGCGGAACATGGTCGAAGGTATAGGCGACGAGGCCGGACCAGCTGTGGCTGATCTTCACACTTTCCAGTTCAGGGAAGACCTCGATCAATTGCCGCCGCAACAGCTTTGCATTCACCAGCGGCTTGTCGGCGGTACTCGCCGCTCGTCCGCCGAAGAGCACGCGGGTGCCGTCCGGGGAACGCCGGTAATAGGCGACAATGCGGCGGCTGTCCCCGGTCACCCGGTCTTTCGGGAAAAGCCGGTCCATCACCTCGGCGGGCAGCGCTTCCGTCGCGATCATCGCCGTGCGGATCGGCAGGATGCGGCGGCGGAATTGCGGCGTCAGGTCCCCCGTATATCCATTGGTGCAGATCGCGACCTGCTCGGCCCGAATGCTGCCGCGTGGGCAGGAGATATTGAAACCGTCCGTAACCCGCTCCACACCCGTCACCGGTGTTTCGGCTGCGATCGTCACGCCCGCGGCGCGGGCGCATTCCACCAGCCCGTCGAAATAGAGCCCCGGATGAAGACCGCCATCGGTATTGTAAACGATCCCGCCATGGAACAGGTCGGAGCCAATCTCCTCGCGCTGATCGGCCTTCGCCACCATGTGTCCCTCGACGCCGCAGGCCGTGCGCAATGTTTCAAGCTGCCGCGCCATGGTGTCGAAATGCTCGGGCCGGAGGGCACCCCGGAAACGTCCGTTGCGCCGGAACTGGCACTCGATGCCCTCTTCCTTGAGGAAGCCGTCGAGGAATTCGACAAAGCCAAGGCTCTGCCGGAGGATCGCGTTTGCCCGTTCCTCGCCATAAGCCTGCTTCATGCCAAGCACGCCGAGCTTGTGGAAACTCGGGCCGACCATCCCGCCATTGCGCGTGCTGGCGCCATAACCGAGCCGCCCCGCCTCGAACAGCATGACCGACTTCCCCGCCCGCGCCTGCACGAGCGCGGCATGCAGACCGGAAAACCCGGCGCCGACGATGGCGACATCAATCCGGCCCGGAAGCTCGACTTTTTCGGAAACAGGCCTCGGCGCGGCATCCCACCAGTAGGGGGAGTGCGCCATATCCTTGAAAACGGACGTCATTGGAATCCTCGGGAGGGAGTGCGGAGCCGCGGAGCCACTATACGCCCGTCCCGATGAAGCTCAAGATTGAAGCCGCTTCGGTCAAGCCACTACAGTGATATAGGGATGAGGATGCTTCACGAGCTCGGCAGGACCAGTATTAGATGCGCAGATTAAAGGGTTTCCATCCTGCAACCAGGTATCAAGAAAGCCGGGTTTACTGAAACAATTCTTGGCATCATTGGCTTCATATAAGCCGCAACTGGTAACCGTTGGCGCCCATACATATTTGAAATGATTCACCAAAAAAGAAATCGTGCTGCGAAATCGTCCAAAATTAGGGACAGGAAAACACTCGACCTGAACAAACCTCGGCGGCCTAGTTTTGAGTGTTTCACGCGCTCCTTCAAGAACGTCGAACTCAGAGCCTTCTGTATCGATTTTTAGGTAATCCATTCTGTCGAGATCAAGGCTGTCCAGGGGCCTAATGCGAACCAAGACTTCCTCACGCGGTTTCACGTGGCCATGGGCCTCGTCCAGGGCTTCCGCAAACGATCGGGAAAGTGTGTGCGACCCTGAATTCTCTTCACTTACAAAAAACCGATAATAGCCGTCGTTTATCCCCAGACCATAAGCATGCACGGTAACCTTTTCATTATCCGAAAAAGTCTTGGAGAGGTCGGATGCCAGAGCCGGCTCCGGCTCAAATACATGGACATTACCGGCACCATGCTCGACATAAATTTCAGATGTTCGGCCAACATTTCCGCCAACATCGAACACAACATCTCCAGGCTGCAAAAACAATTCGGCATGAAGTTTATCAAGGTTTGATTTGGATACCGGCCTCAACTCATCAATCCTTAATCAAATCAAAAATTATATGCTTAACACAAAAAAACGCCGTCACATTTCTTCATAATGATTACGTCATTTTGACCGATATAACAGAGAGGTAATCATCATAGAATATCTCTCGCCTTATAGTCGCCCCATCACCTCTTCCGCAATGGCGAGCGACGAGGTCAGTCCCGGCGATTCAATGCCATAGAGATTGACCAGTCCCGGCACACCATGCTCATCCGGCCCCTGGATCATATAGTCGGCGGCGGCTTCGCCCTCGGCCTGGATTTTCGGGCGGATGCCGGAATAGGCCGGGGTCAGGCTGTCGTCGGGCAGACCCGGCCAGTATTTCCGGACCGCCGCGTAGAAACTGTCGGAGCGGCGCGGATCGACATCGTAATTGATCTCGTCGATCCATTCCACGTCCGGGCCGAAACGGGCCTGCCCGCCGAGATCGAGGGTCAGATGCACGCCGAGGCCGGCCGCTTCCGGGGCCGGGTAGATCAGGCTGCTGAACGGCGCGGTGCAGCCGGTGAGCTGGTAGTAATTCCCCTTGCAGAAATGCTGCGCCGGGATCGCGTCCGCCGGAAAACCCTCGATGGTGCGCATGATGCTCTGGCTGTGCAGTCCGGCGGCGACCACGACGGTCTTCGCCGTCAGTGCCATGCCGTGCTCCCCACCGACATGCAGCTCGATGCCATCTTCCGTCACCCTGCCGCCCTCGACGGGCGAGAGGAAAGCGATCATGCCGCCATGCTCTTCAAGATCGCCCTGCAGGGCCAGCATGTAGGAATGACTGTCGATCACGCCGGTCGAAGGGGACCAGAGCGCGGTGACGCACCGCAGATCCGGCTCGCGCGCGGTGACTTCGTTGTGGGACAGGAATTCGAGGTCGTTGACACCGTTCTGCGCCGCCCGCTCCTTGATCTGCTGCAAGGCCGGGATCTGGTCTTCGGAGGTGGCGACGATCAGCTTGCCGAGCTTCTTGTAGGGCACGCCGTGGCTCTCGACATACTCGTAGAGCATTTTCTTGCCGCGCACACAGACATCGGCTTTCAGGCTGCCCGGAGGATAATAGATGCCGGCATGGATGACCTCGGAATGACGCGAGCTGGTCTCGGAGCCGATCAGGTCATGCTGTTCCAGCACGATCACCTCGCGCCCCGCCATGGCCAGCGCCCGCGCCGCCGCAAGCCCGACCACACCCGCTCCGATCACCACTGCGTCAACTGATTCCGACACGCCTTATTCCTCCACCCAACATTCTTGTTCGTCATCCCGGACTCGATCCGGGAAGACAGCTTTACTGAGTGATTATGGGGTTAAAACGGCACCTCGTCCGCGTCAACTGACGGTGTTGGAACGGGTGCCGTCCCGAAAAAGGCACGGGTCTCCGCCACCGCCTCGGCGAGGCCGCAACGCCGCACCTCGACACCCTCCGGGAACGCCCCGAGCAGCCGTGTCGGCATCATCGGGTCGAGTAGCACGAAAACGCCCCGGTCGTCCGCCCGGCGCACGAGACGCCCGAAGGCCTGCTTCAGCTTCAGCCGGGTCAGCATGTCCGTATAGCTGCCGCCACCGAAGGCCGACCGGCGGGCGCGATAGAGGATATCCGGACGCGGCCAGGGCACCCGGTCGAAGACGATCAGGCGCAGGGCGTTGCCCGGCACATCCACCCCGTCCCGCACCGCGTCCGTGCCGAGCAGACAGGCGTGCTCCTCAGCCCTGAAAATATCGATGAGAGTTGAAAGATCGAGCCCGTCCACATGCTGGGCATACAGCGGCAGGTCGGCCTCGTCGATGGCGCCGCCGATCCGCCGGTGCACCTCGCGCAAACGCTGGATCGCGGTGAACAGGCCAAGCGCACCGCCGCCGGAGGCAAGGAACAGCTCCCGGTAGGCCGACGCGACCTGGGCCATGTCGTCCTTGCGCACATCGTTGACGATGAAGACGCGCGTCCGGGACGGATAATCGAACGGCGAGGCAACAGCCGCATGCACGGCCGGCGCGTCCAGCCAGACAGCCCCCGTGCGTTCCTCCGCCGCCTGCCAGTCGCGGAAATCGTTGCCGGTGCCGTCCCGCAGGGTGGCCGAGGTCATGACCACGCCCTGGGCCGGTTTCACCACCGCCTCGGCAAAGGGGCGCCCCGGATCGATCCAGTGCCGGTGCAGCCCGAGATCCATATCCCGGCCGTCGCTCCGGTCGATCTCCAGCCAGTCGACATATTCCGCCGGAGTTTCGTGCGCCAAGGCCTTCAGCATGTCGCGCCAGGCGCCGAGCGTCATCTCGCCGCGCCGCTGCAGAGAGCGGGCGACGGCCTCAATGCGCAGGCGCATGGTGCTTTCCAGATCCTCCGCATCCTCGTCCAGCCGGTTTTCTAGCCGCTTCTTCAGCTCCTTCAAAGGCGTCAGAATGCGCGCCAGAGCGGCGTCGAGCGCTTCCGCTGCGTCCAGCAGGCCATCCACCGGCGGATGGGTATCCGTCTGCATGGAATAGGGGCTGTCCGGCTGCTCTGTCCGGGCATAGACCTGCGTGCGCACCAGAGCCAGAAAGCGCTCCGTCTCCCCCTTGGTCTCGCCCTCGGCGATCCGGGTCAGCCAGCCCTCGCCCGGCAGCACGCGCGCCGCATGCATCACCGCTTCAAGCGCTTCCTGCGCCGTCTCGTCATCGGCGATCAAATCCTCCACACGCTTTTTCAGCCCGCGTGCCCGGCCGGAGCGCCTGCCCTCGGCGCCAACCAGCCAGCGCCGCAGCTCCACCGTCTCGATCGCCGTCAGATGCGCGGAGAAGGCGCTGTCCGCCGCATCGAACACATGGTGCCCCTCGTCGAACACATAGCGGGTCGGCAGTGCCCCGTCGTCGATCCCGCCCAACGCCGCCTGGATCATCACCAACGCATGATTGGCGACGACGATCTCCGCCCGCCGCGCTCGGCGCACGGATTTCTCGATGTAGCATTTGGAGTAATGCGGGCAGGCGGAATAGATGCACTCGCCGCGCCGGTCCGCCAGCCCGACCGTACGGCCCCGCCCGAGCAGATCCGCCAGCCAGGCCGGGAAGTCTCCGCCCTGCACATCCCCGTCCCGCGTCACCTCCGCCCAGCGCGCCATCAGGCCGAGGGCAGTGCCGAATTGCGGCATGGTCGGCAGCGTGTTCACCGCCTCTTCCAGATTGAGCAGGCAGAGATAATTCTCCCGCCCCTTGCGTACCACCGCCTTCAGCGCCTTGCGAACCGGGTCGGGATAAAGCCGGTCCAGCTCGCCATCGATCTGGTGCTGCAGGTTGCGAGTGTAGGTGGAGACCCAGACCGCACCCTCATTCTTCTCCGCCCAGACGCTGGCGGGCGCGATGTAACCGAGGGTCTTGCCGACGCCGGTGCCCGCTTCCGCCAGCACAACATTCGGGCGCCGTTCCTCCTCGCGCGGCATGAAAGCGGCGGAGACGGCGGAGGCATAGTCCGCCTGGCTCGGCCGGGCTTCCGCTCCGTCGCCGAGCAAGGCCGCCAGCCGTTCCCGCGCTTCCGTATCGCCCACGGGCTTGTTACCGGCGGGCGGCTCCGGCGCATGCTCGGACCATTCCTCCAGCCGGCGCCAGACCTGCAGCCCGCTCGGACGCACCGGGCCCGGTGGCGGTAATTCCCCGGCACCCAGCGCATGCAGCACCGCATCTCCCCAGGCCCAGCCGCAATTGCGCATGGTCTCGGCAATCGGGCGGGCGCTCGGGTCCCGATCCTTGTCGGCAAGCTCCGCCAGCAGGGAGGCAGCGGCGGATGACAGTATCAGCGCCTCATCCTCATGATCCTGCGGCGGCGCCAGCATCAGGGCCTCGGCAAGGCCGCGCGGTGTCGGCAGGCAGAACTGGGCAGGGCGGACAAAGGCGAAGAGTTCGAGCACGTCGACCGCCGCGATTCCGTCAAGCCGGAGCCGCCGGGATATCGCACGGGCATGGGCGACGAGGCACGGCCCGGAGCGCAACCGTCCGGCCGCTTCCTCATGGCTGATCTGTTCCAGATCACCGTCCGTCCCGAGCCAGACCGCGAAACGCGGGGCGAGGACAAGGCTCGGCAAGGAGGGTATACGGATCTCGCGCTCGGAGGAGGTCATCCACACCCTTTATCAAGGCCGCGCCGGGTTTGCCAGAAGTGCTTGGAGCCTGCATTCTGTGGCCGCCCGAGGCGAGGAAAGAAGATCATGTTCGCAAGCCCTGCGATCCCGGACGAAAAAGCAACGGCACTCATCCAGTGGCTGATCTATCAGGCATGGGAAAAAGCCCCGAACGAGGCGCTGCTGGCGGCGACCGCCGAGCGGATCGTCGCAGCCGGACTGCCGCTCGACCGCTGCCGGGTGGCGATGTACACGCTGCATCCCGAGACCGGCTCACTGATGTTCGACTGGGACCGCGCGGAGAACGCGCCGCAGTCCGGCCACCGGCACGAGATCGCCTATAGCGACGGCAATTCGGACGAATGGAAGGCAAGCCCGCTGCATCACATGATGGCGACCGGCACGATGCGTTTCCGCAGGCGGCTTGCGGGACCTGACGCGGAGCTGGATTTCCCCGCACTCACGGATTTTCAGGCGGAAGGCTTCACCGATTATTACGCCTGTATGTTCGGCGGCAAGGAAGCCCTACGCCTGATCCGCGACGGGGAGCGCAGTTGCGGCGCGATGCTCAGATGGCTGACGCGCCACCCGGATGGTTTCTCCGACCATGACATCGCCTTCATCGACAGCATCGTGCCGGCCCTGACCTCGGCCATTCAGGCCCATCTCGATCAGGAAATCGCGGCCAACCTGCTGGATGCCTATGTCGGCCCTCTGGTCGGCGAACGCATCCTGAAGGGCGAGATCCGGCGCGGCATGGCGGCAAGCCTGAACGCCGTACTGATGATCGCCGACCTGTCCGATTTCACCAGCGTCAGCGATATCGTCTCGAAAGAGGAAATGGTCTCGGCGCTGAACCGCTATTTCGACGCCATGCTGGCGCCGGTCGACGCGGCCGGCGGGCAGGTGCTGAAATTCCTCGGCGACGGCTTCCTCGCCATCTTCCCGTTCGAGCCGGGCATGCAGCGGGAAGTCGCGCAAAAAGCCCTGGAAGCCGCGACAGAGGCCCTGGCCGCCGTCGATGCGCTGGCCGAGACCGAGGCGGATCTGGAGCGCCCGGCGATGGGCCTCAACGTGGCGCTGCATCTGGGCGAGGTGATGTTCGGCAATGTCGGCTCCCGTGACCGGCTCGACTTCACGGTGATCGGCCCCGCCGTGAACGAGGCCAGCCGGATGGAGAGCCTCTGCCGCTCACTTGGCACCGACATCATCCTGTCCGAAACCATCGCCGAGCTGCTGCCGGAGCAGACCCGACTGCTGACCCGGATGGAATTGCGCGGCGTGAAGGGTGAGCGCGCGCTCTATGCCCCCCTCGCGGCAACCACGGGAGCCGCGCGATGAGCGAGCCGAAATTCGACGCCATCGACCGCGCGATCCTGACCTTCATCCAGAACAACGGCCGCGCCGCCTATGCCGATATCGGCGCCCATGCAGGCCTCTCCGTCTCCGCCGTCAACGAGCGCCTGAAAAAGCTGCAAAACGCCGGCGCTATCCGGGGCTACGGCGCCATTCTGGAACCTGCAGCCATCGGCCTCGAAGTGCTGGCCTATGTCTCCGTGCTGATCGACTGGAGCGTCCATAACGAAGCCTTCCTGGAAGCCGTCATGGATATGCCCGAAGTGCTCGAATGCCACCACGTCACCGGCGACTGGTCCTACCTCCTGAAAATCCGCACCCGCTCCAACGATGCGCTGGAAGACGTGATTTCGAACCGCATCAAACTGCTGCCGGGTGTAACGAGAAGCCAGACGGTGATCGCTCTGAAGTCACCGAAGGAAAGCGCGGTCCTGCCGGTGTGAGGTGGTGCACCGTACTCCCACGCCCCCATTCAATCTCCGTCATTCCCGCGCACGCGGGAATCCAGGGAAACCGGACACTACCCTACGATCTCTGGGTCCCGGATCAGGTCCGGGATGACAATTTTGGTGAACGTGTGCGTGCGCTCTCATAATTCCGGGAATGGCCGCACAAAAAGTCCAACACACCGCCCCTTGATCCGTACATATTATAGTCAGCAAAGGAGACGGACAATGGACGTCATGAACTATTCAGATGCTCGCGCCCAGTTCAAAAGCGTGATGGATCGCGCAATACACGACAAGCAGGAAGTCGTGGTCACGCGCAAGAAGGGAGAAGCCGTCGTTGTCTTGTCTCTTGAAGCCTGGGAGGATTATCAGCACTGGGTCGAAACAAATTCCAAGCTCAAGAACCGCATCAACGAATTGATCAAGCAGTGCAAGCGCACGCCATTCGCGGGCTCTGGCAAACCCGAGCCCTTGCGTGGCGATCTCAGCGGATGGTGGTCACGCCGGATCACAAAAGAAGACCCTATGGTCTATCGGGTGACTGGTTCAGGCAATGAGCAAAGCCTGGAAATAGCCCAGATCAGGTTTCATTACTAACTTGGTAACCCGGAATTTGGAGATTTCTGGAGACACGTGAGATAAGGCGTGCGTCCCTTTAATTGCTCAGAATAAAGGTGAGGCTCAAAGCGGTTTTCTTCACCCAGCCCCACTCGCCACCATGTTGCGGCGGTGAAAGCTATTTCTGACCGGAAGTATTAGCAAGCTCCAGCTTGTTTCGCGCCGTAGGATGCTTGACTGATCGTATATTTATCTCCAACATCCGAAGACAGTTGTTCAATCAGCCCGCGACACGAAAACCCCATCATACTAAGATACTGCTGAGCAGATCTTGCTGCCTGCTCATTCCAGTCAACCGATAGGCTGTTCACCGCTGCTGTGGCATCAGCCACACTGTAGCCATCGCCGTATGGAGACGACAGCTGCTCAATGAGGCCATCTCGGGAAAAGCCTTGTATTCTCAAATAATTATTAGAAGACCTGACAGCATTTTTCTGCGGGCCTGTTAGTGATTGTGCCAAAGTGACTGAGGCGCTCATAAGTGCGCAAAAAAGTCCGATGACGACCGCTGCTTTCTTCATGGAATTTCTCCATCGCGATATACCTCGCGGCACCTGCGAGTACGTCATTGCCAAAATCGCTATATTCATGATTGGGTCAATATCTTTTTTGTTTGAAGTCACCCTCCATGTAAGCACTCTCACGTTTATGAGAGACGCTTTCCCCACAAACGCGCTCAAAGACCACTGTTGGATGGCTCTGCCCCTTTCTCACGCTGATCGCTAAGAAGAAGTGCGTTCAACCGCTCCCGCTCAACGGAAGAGAGGGACACGATACTTAATTCCACTTCCTCATAACACCCACGCGACACGCTAGACAGGCACGGTCGCGACCACACGCATGATCCCCCTCGACACAGCCCCACTAGGGGCCATTCACTCCGGCATTCATTCCCGGCACACCATTTATCGACGCGCACTCACCCGTCAGAATACACTCAAAAGAAGATCGGTTCGGGACCTGGGGAGGGCCTTCAGAATGACACCGACACTCGACAGTATCTTTGCTCTGCTCGCCATGGCTCTGCCGCTGATGGGCAGTCCCGGTCCCGCCATTGTCGCTGTCACCGCGAACGGGGCGGCGTTCGGGGTGCGGGCCAGTTTGCCGTTTTTGTTCGGGATCTATGCCGGGGTCTTCACCGTGCTGTGCCTGACCGCGTCCGGGGTGACCGGGCTGTTGCTTGCCCTGCCCGGGGTCGGACCGGTTCTGGTCGGTGCGGCGGTGCTTTATATGCTCTATCTCGCCTACAAGATCGCCACCGCGCCGCCGCCGGGCATGACCGGTGACGCGGGGGCCGCCGCGCCGGGTTTTATCCCGGGCTACGGGCTGTCGCTGACGAATGTGAAGGCCTACACGGTGTTCACCGCGCTTTATGCCGGGAACGTGCTGATCGAGACGGACCCGATCATGGATACGCTCTTCAAGCTCGGCATCCTGACCTGCGTCATGCTGTTCGTGAACGGCACCTGGCTGGTGTTCGGCGGTGTGTTCGCCAGTTTCATCCGGTCGCCGAAAATCGGCCGGGCCTTCAATATCGTCATGGCGATATTGCTGCTGGTGTCCGTCGCCCTTGCAGTGAAGCCATGAGTGCGGGCTAACTGATACTGGCTCTTACCTCCGCACGTCTGGACCCTTGATTGTCTCTGTTCCTGTTTGTCAGCACGGCCCTGATCTGGGCCACGGGCGCGTTTGCCACAACTCTGCAGGCCGGTATCGTGCCGATTCCGGTTTCTGTCGGCTATCGCATGCTGCTGATGACTGTCGCCATGCTTGCCGTGATCTTCGTGACACGCACGCCGCTCCGGGTGCGCCGCACGGACGTGCCCTGGCTGGTCGTACATGCGACGACGTTTTTCGCCCTCAATTTCATCTGCTTCTATAACGCCACGACCTATATCCCGAGCGGCGTGGCGACACTGGCGCTGTCCACATCGCCGATCTTCGCCACCATCATCGGTTTCCTTGTGCTGAGGGAGACCGTACGTCCCCGCGCCATCCTCGGCATGGTGATCGGCATCGGCGGGCTCGGCCTGATCGTCGCACCGGATCTTGCCGATCTTTCGGACGGCTCGACCTTGTTGTTCGGCATGCTCTGGGCTCTTGGCGCATCGTTCGGCACCGCCGTCGGCACCGTGATCGGCGCCCGCAACCAGCGGGCGGGCGTGCCGCCCTTCGCGACGAACTTCTGGGGCGCGCTTGGCGGCGCGGGTATCGGATTCGGGTTGGCGCTGGCGGGCGGCCTGCCCATCGTCATCGACTGGTCGCTGCGCTATATCGGCTCCCTGCTCTATCTCGGGATCGCGGCGTCCTGCGTTGCCTTTCTGATGTTCTTCAGCCTGGTCACCCGGATCGGCCCAGGGCGCGCGGCCTATATCTTCACCGTGGTGCCGGTGATCGCGCTGCTGATTTCGACCGTGCTGGAAGGCGTGGAGCTGACGGCGATCATTGTCGGCGGCACGGCCATGATCCTGACCGGCAATGTGCTGGTCCTGAAGCGCTAACCGGCCCGGCGGCTGTCTTCCTCCTGAGCCTTCCCGTCCCAGACCTGAATAAAGCGCATCTGGCTCGAATTGATCTCCAGCGCCGTCAGCACGCCGGTATTCACAGCGCCGCTATCGATGCCGATGCGATGATCATGCACCTCCGGCTCGCCATGGTTCCACTCGACCGTGTGGCCATGCACGACGGTCAGCTCGAACGGCCAGAC
>NZ_CAXBDC010000102.1:0-15832 GCF_963974195.1 uncultured Nisaea sp. | reverse complement strand
GGACGAGTTGGTCAAGGCGACGCGCGGCAACCTTCACGGGCCCGCCTTCGAGATCGCGGATCTGGTTATCGACAGCCGCAAGGTCACGCCCGGCTGCCTGTTCGTCGCCCTGCCGGGCGAACGGGTCGACGGGCATGACTATGTCGCCGCCGCGCTTGACGCCGGTGCGGCAGCGGCATTGGTCAGTCGTATTCCGGACGGGCTGGGCAGCGACGCGTCCCTGCTCGCGGTCAAAGACGTTCTCGGCGGCCTCACCGATATCGCGGTGGCATCCCGGGCGCGCGCATCGGCAAAAGTGCTGGCCGTGACCGGCAGCGTCGGCAAGACCGGCACCAAGGATTCTCTCGCGGCGGCGCTTGCCTCCTTCGGTTCGGTTCATGCCAGCGCGGGCAATCTGAACAATCATATCGGCGCGCCGCTCAGCCTGGCCCGCCTCCCCAGGGACGCGGATTACGCCGTGTTCGAGCTTGGCATGAACCATCTCGGCGAGATTTCCGATCTGACCCGGCTGGTCCGCCCCGACCTCACCATCATCACCAATGTCGAGGAAACCCATATCGGGCATTTCCGCGACCTGGAGCAGATCGCCGAAGCCAAGAGCGAAATCTTCGAAGGCCTGGAAAAAGACCGCGGCCTTGCGGTGCTGAACCGGGACAACGCGAACTTCTATTTCTGCGCCGACCGGGCCGAAGCCGCGGGCGCGCGGATCATCACTTTCGGCCGCAGCGAGGACGCGGATGTTCGCCTGATCGGCGCCGAATGCGGCCCTGACGGCTCGAACATCGTGGTCCGGGTTGACGGCAAGCAGTTGGTCTACCGGATCGACGGCATCGGCATGCACTGGGCTTTCAACTCGGTCGGCGTGCTGGCCTGCATCCATGCACTGGGTCTCGACCTTGATGCGGCGGCGAAAGCCATCCGGGATGTCACGGCCAAGGCCGGACGCGGACGTCAGGAAGAGATCGCCTTCGGCGAGACCGGCCTGCTGCTGATCGACGAAAGCTACAATGCCAGCCCGGCTTCGGTATCAGCCGCCCTCGAAGTGCTCTCGATGACCCGGCCGAAAGGCCAGGGTCGCCGGATTGCCGTGCTCGGCGACATGCTGGAGCTTGGTGAGCGCTCCGAATTCCTGCATCTCGACCTGCTGGCGAAAGTCTGCTCTTCCGCCGATCTCGTTTTCACCGTCGGTCCGATGATGGACCGGATGGGACGGAACCTGCCGCCGATGCTGTTCGGCGGTAATGGCGACACTGCGGACGCGATCACCGAACAGGTCGTCGCAAGTCTCGGTGAAGGCGATGTGGTTCTGGTCAAGGGGTCCCTTGGCATGGCCATGGCGCCAATCGTCGCCGCCATCCGCAATCTCGCCGTTTCAAACCAGCTAACGCCGCCCACAGCGGCTTACGGAGGCTAGGGGCACACCATGCTGTATAACCTGCTCGTCCCTCTCTCCGACGAATATCAGATCTTCAACCTGTTCCGGTATCTCACCTTCCGGACCGGCGGCGCGATCATGACTGCCCTGCTGATCGGCTTCGTGCTCGGCCCCTGGCTGATCGACTGGCTGCGCAGCAAGCAGCGCGAGGGCCAGCCGATCCGCGAGGATGGCCCGGAAAGCCATCTGCTGACCAAAAAGGGCACACCGACCATGGGCGGGCTGCTGATCCTGATCGCCCTTTCGGTTTCCACCCTGCTCTGGGCCGATCTCAGCAACGGCTTCATCTGGGCGGTTCTGCTGGTTACCGGCGGTTTTGGCCTGCTTGGTTTCGCCGACGACTTCCTGAAGCTGACCAAACGCAACACCAAGGGCCTTCCCGGCAAGATCAAGCTGCTCGGACAGGTCGCGATTTCCATAGTCGCCGTGCTGATGATCCAGGACAGTATGCCGGCCAATCTGGCCAACGGTCTCGCCGTGCCCTTCTTCAAGGACGTGCTGATCGATCTCGGCTGGTTCTTCGCGCCCTTCGCCATCTTCGTCATGGTTGGCGCATCCAACTCCGTGAACCTGACCGACGGGCTCGACGGCCTCGCCATCGTGCCGGTGATGATCGCCTGCCTGTGCTTCGCGCTGATCGCCTATCTGACGGGCAACACGGTGTTCGCCAACTACCTGCAGATCAACCATGTCCCGGGCACGGGCGAGCTTGCCGTGTTCTGCGGCGCCCTGCTCGGCGCCGGACTGGGCTTTCTCTGGTTCAACGCCCCGCCGGCCATGGTGTTCATGGGTGACACCGGCTCGCTGTCCCTCGGCGGCGCGCTCGGCACCATTTCCATCGTCACCAAGCACGAGCTGGTGCTCGCCATCATCGGCGGGCTGTTCGTGCTGGAAACCGCTTCCGTGATTGTCCAGGTCGCCTCCTTCAAGCTGACCGGCAAGCGCGTCTTCCGCATGGCCCCGCTGCACCATCACTTCGAGAAGAAGGGGTGGGCGGAGCCGACCATCGTCATCCGGTTCTGGATCATCGCCGTCATTCTGGCGCTGATCGGCCTTTCAACCCTGAAGCTGAGGTAGAAAGATGATCGTCTGCCGCAGCAAATCCGGAAAAAGCCTGTTCGTCATGGGGCTCGGCCTCAGCGGGCTGGCCACGGTCGAGGCGCTTGTCGCCGGCGGCGCAATCGTCATTGCCTGGGACGACCGGGAAGACCGGCGTGCCGAGGCCGCACGTCTTGGTGCCCGGATCGAAAACCCGGAACAGGCGGACTGGAGCAGCATCGACGCGCTCGTGCTCAGCCCCGGCATTCCGCACACCCACCCGGCACCGCATCCGGCCGCAGCGCAGGCCAAGGCGGCAAGCGTCTCCATCATCGGCGATGTCGAACTGCTGCTGGCGGAATGCCCGGATGCCAAAGTCATCGCCATCACCGGCACGAACGGCAAATCCACCACCACGGCGCTGATTGGCCACATCTTCTCCACCGCGGAAAAGCGGGCGGAAGTCGGCGGCAATCTCGGCACGCCGGTTCTGTCCTTCGCCCCGCTGGATGCGGACGGCACCTATATTCTGGAGCTCAGCTCCTACCAGCTTGAGCTGACACCGTCGCTCGCACCGGATATCGCCATCCTGCTGAATATCTCGCCGGACCATCTGGACCGGCATGGCGGGTTGGCGGGCTATATCGCCGCCAAGCAGCGTATCTTCGCCAATCAGGCAACCGGCGCGACGGCGATTGCCGGTATCGACGATGCCGATGCCGCCCGGATTGCAGACACACTGCCCCAAGTCATCCGGATTTCCGGCAATGACAATGCAGCCGCCGATATCCGCTCGGCCGGTGCCCTGCTCATTGACGGCGGCAAGACGCTGCACGACCTTTCAGGCGCACGCACCCTTCCCGGCGCCCATAACCATCAGAACGCGGCTGCCGCCTTTGCCGCTTGTCGCGCCGCCGGGATCGCCGGAGACGTGATCTCCAAGGCGATCGACAGCTTCCCCGGCCTCGCCCATCGCCAGGAGCTGGTCGCCGAGTGCGGCGGTGTCCGCTATGTGAATGACAGCAAGGCAACCAATGCCGACGCGACCGAACGGGCGCTCGGTTGCTACGCACCGATTTACTGGGTCGCAGGCGGCCGGGCCAAGGAAGGCGGTATCGCGCCGCTGAAGCCCTATTTCCCGCGCATCCGCCATGCCTTCCTGATCGGCGAGTCCGCAACCAGTTTCGGCGACACCCTGGGCGATGCCGTGCCGCACACATCCTGCGGCACGCTCGACAAGGCCGTCTCGGCCGCGCATGCCATGGCAACCTCCGAGCATCTGGACGGCGCTACCCTGCTGCTCTCCCCTGCCGCCGCTTCCTGGGACCAGTTCGACAGTTTCGAGCAGCGTGGCGACCGGTTCCGCGACCAGGTGCTGCAACTGACTGCCAAGGCATCTTGCGGGGAGGCGCGGCCATGAGCTCGATCGCCCGCACAGATACAAGCATCCTCGGCCGCTGGTGGTGGACCGTGGACCGCTGGACCTCCGGCGCGCTGCTGCTGATCATTCTGTTCGGCGCCCTGATGATCTTTGCCGCCAGCCCGTCGGTGGCGGAGCGGATCGGGCTCGACAGCTATCATTTCGTGCGCCGCCAGCTGATGCTGCTGCCGGTTGCCGCCGGAATTCTGTTCGTTTGCTCGCTGATGACGCCGCTGCAGGTCCGCCGGATCGCGGTTATCGGCTTCATCGGCTGCCTCGCGCTGCTCGTCCTGACCCTGATGTTCGGCGCTGAAATCAAGGGCGCCCGGCGCTGGCTCTCGATCGGCGGCTTCTCGCTGCAGACCTCGGAATTTCTGAAGCCCTGCTTCGCCGTCGTCGCGGCCTGGATGTTCTCCGAATGGCGCAAGGATAATGGCTTCCCCGGACACTGGATCGCCGTCGCGCTCTACGGCCTTGTCGTCTCCCTGCTGCTGATGCAGCCGGATCTCGGTCAGACCGTGGTCATCTCTCTCGTCTGGTTCGGCCAGTTCTTCCTGGCCGGTCTGCCGATGATGCTGGTCGCCGGCGCCATGCTGTGTGGCGCCGGCGGGCTGGTCGCGGCCTATTTCCTGTTCCCGCACGTGAACGACCGGATCAACCGTTTCCTCGATCCCGCTGCCGGTGACAGCTATCAGGTCGAGCGCTCGCTGGAAGCCTTCCGCAATGGCGGCCTGCTCGGCACCGGCCCCGGCGAAGGTCAGGTGAAAGCCTATCTGCCGGACGCCCACGCCGATTTCGTCTTCTCCGTCACCGGAGAGGAATTCGGCGCCATCGTCTGCATCCTGCTGATCTCTCTGTTCGCCTTCGTGGTGCTGCGCGGCTTCGCCCGGCTGTTCGCCGAACAGAGCCTGTTCGTGCTGCTGGCCGGTGCGGGCCTGCTCGCCCAGTTCGGCCTGCAGGCGCTGATCCACATGGCCTCCGCCCTGCAGCTCATGCCCGCGAAAGGCATGACCCTGCCCTTCATCAGCTATGGCGGCTCCTCCCTGCTGGCGCTCGCGCTCGGCATGGGACTGATGCTGGCCCTGACCCGCAGCCGCGCGGGCCGGATGGAGGCGCTATGACCGGCAAGACCGTCATCCTCGCCGCCGGCGGCACCGGCGGGCATATCTTCCCCGCCCTCTCCCTCGGCGAAGCCCTGTTGCGCCGGGGCGTCTCCGTCGCGCTCGTCACCGACGACCGGGGCGGGCGTTTCGAGGGCGAGAACCCGGATATCGCCGTCCGCCGCATCCGCGCCGCCAGCCCGAGCAAGGGCGGCATGGCCGGCAAGGCGAAGGCAATCATCGAGCTTGGTTTCGGCGCCGTGCAGTCCGCACTGCATCTGAAGAGCCTGAACGCGGCGGTCGCGGTCGGCTTCGGCGGCTATCCCTCGGTGCCGACCGTGCGGGCCGCCGCCTTCCTCGGCCTGCCGGTGGTGTTGCATGAACAGAATGCCGTGCTTGGCCGGGCCAACCGGTTCCTGGCCCCGCATGCCAACAAGATCGCCACCTCCTTCCGCGAGATGACCAATCTCTCCGAAGGCGAGACGGCAAAATGTCATTTCACCGGCAACCCGGTCCGGCCCGCTGTCCTCGCCCTGCGTGGCGAGAAAGCGGAGACGGGCGACGGCCATCTTAATCTACTGGTCTTCGGTGGCAGCCAGGGCGCGACCGTATTCTCGAGCGTCGTTCCGGAAGCCATCGCCGGTCTGCCCGCGAACCTTCTGCCGCGCCTGCGCATCACCCAGCAGAGCCGGGCCGAGGATGCCGACCGGGTCAAGGCGCGTTACAGGGCTCTCGGTGTCGCCGCCGATGTGCGGCCGTTCTTCGACGACCTGCCGGACCGCATGGCCTCGGCGGATCTCGTCATCGCCCGTTCCGGCGCGTCCACCATCGCCGAGCTGAACGCCATCGGCCGCCCCTCGATCCTGGTGCCCTATCCGAGCGCCGCGGACGACCATCAGACCGCCAACGCCCTTGCCTGCCAGGCGACGGGCGCGGCCTGGATGATGCCGGAGCCGGACGAGTTCACCGCCGAGAAACTGGCGGGCGCCCTGCTCGGCCTGCTGAAAGCGCCGGACCGGCTGCACCGCGCCTCCGACGCCGCGCGCGCCGCCGGCACGCCCGATGCGGCCGACCGTCTCGCCGATCTCGTCATTGCCACCGCGCCGGCGCTCTCCGCCGCGACCGCCTCTGTCCAGCAAGGAAGTGCCGCATGAGAGAGATGCCGCTCAACATTGGCACCATCCACTTCACCGGTATCGGCGGCATCGGCATGTCCGGTATTGCCGAGGTGCTGCACAATCTCGGCTATTCGGTGCAGGGCAGCGATCTGTCCGAGAACCCGAATGTCAGCCGCCTGAAGAAACTCGGCATCAAGGTTTTCGTCGGCCAGCAGGCCTCGAACATCGACGACGCCTCGATCCTCGTGATCTCCACCGCCATCAAGCCGGACAATCCGGAGCTTCTGGCCGCCCGCGAGCGCATGCTGCCGGTTGTCCACCGCTCCGAGATGCTGGGCGAGCTGATGCGGCTGAAATGGTCCATCGCCTGCGCCGGCACCCACGGCAAGACCACGACCACCTCCCTGGTCGCCGCCATGCTGGACGGCGCCGGGATGGACCCGACCGTGATCAATGGCGGCATCATCAACGCCTATGGCACCAATGCCCGGCTCGGCTCCGGCGACTGGATGGTGGTCGAGGCGGACGAGAGCGACGGCAGCTTCAACAGGCTGCCCGCGACCATCGCCGTGGTCACCAACATCGATCCCGAGCATCTCGATTTCCATGGCGATTTCGACAAGCTGCAGGAAGCCTTCCGGGCCTTCGTCGCGAACATCCCGTTCTACGGCTTCGCCACCATGTGCATCGACCATCCGACGGTGCAGAAGCTGATCCCGCGCGTCTCCGACCGGCGCATCATCACCTACGGGTTTTCGCCGCAGGCCGATATCCGCGCCAGCAATCTGGAAATCACCAGCTCCGGCGCGAAATTCGACGTCATCATCGCCGACCGTGCGCATGACAGCGAGCGGGTGCTGGAAGGCATCGCCCTGCCGATGTACGGCCAGCACAATGTCTCTAACGCCCTCGCCGCCATTTCCATCGCCCTCGAGATGGACATGAGCGACGAGCAGATCCGCGCATCGCTCGCCGGGTTCAGCGGCGTCAAGCGGCGCTTCACCAAGACCGGTGAAGCCAATGGCATTTCCGTGATCGACGATTACGGCCACCACCCGGTCGAGATCAGCGCCGTGCTCTCCGCCGCCCGCTCCGCCTGCCCGAGCGGCCGGGTCTATGCCGTCGTGCAGCCGCACCGCTATTCCCGCCTGCATGATCTGTTCGAGGATTTTTGCGCCTGCTTCAACGACGCGGACGGCGTGATCGTCGCGGATGTCTATGCCGCCGGGGAAGAGCCGATCGCAGGCGCCGACAAGGACAGTCTGGTCGCCGGTCTGCGCGCCCGTGGCCACCGTCATGTCTATCCGCTGAGCCAACCATCCGAACTTGCCGGGCGCATTGCCGCGCTGGCCGAGCCGGGCGATCTGGTGGTCTGCCTCGGCGCCGGAAACATCACCAACTGGGCGCAGGCGCTTCCGGGCGAGCTCGCGCATGTCATCGGCGGCACCGGCACGGCCACCGGGAAGGACGGGCAATGACCATGGCCGCCCTTCGCACAGATACGCACCTCTCCCTGATCGAGCGCCTGCCGGAAGTCCGCGGGCGCTATCAGGAGAATGTCGATCTGTCCGGGCAGACCTGGTTCCGGGTCGGCGGCCCGGCGGAAGTGGTATTCCGTCCGGCGGATGCCGAGGATCTGGCCGCTTTCCTGCGCGGCAAGCCTGCGAATGTCCCGGTCACGGTGATCGGCGTCACATCCAACCTGCTGATCCGCGACGGCGGTATTCCGGGCGTGGTTATCCGACTCGCCAAGGGTTTCAACCAGATCGAATTCAACCCCGGCATGGTGACCGCCGGAGCCGCCGTGCTCGACCTCAGCCTCGCCAAGGCGGCCCTCGCCGAAGGCCGCACCGGCCTCGCCTTCATGTCCGGTATCCCCGGCTCCATCGGTGGCGGGTTGCGGATGAATGCGGGCGCCTATGGTGGCGAGTTCAAGGACGTCCTGTTCTCCGCCGAGCTGGTGACCGGCGACGGTATCCTGCGCCGGGTTCCGGCCGGCACACTCGGCATGTCCTATCGCCACTCGGACGCTCCGTCGGACTGGATCTTCACCGCCGCCACCTTCCGTGCGCCGGAGGGAGACCGGGCCGAGATCACGGCCGCGATGGAAGAGATCAAGCGGTCCCGAGAGGCCAGCCAGCCGATCCGCGAGCGCACCGGCGGCAGCACCTTCGCCAATCCGGCAGGCCACAAGTCCTGGCAGCTGATCGACGACGCCGGCTGCCGGGGCCTGCGCGTTGGCGGCGCCATGGTGTCCGAGAAGCATTGCAACTTCCTGATCAATACCGGCACGGCAACCGCCGCCGATATCGAGGTGCTCGGAGAAGAAGTCCGGCGCCGGGTGAAGCAGACCAGCGGCATCGAGCTGCGCTGGGAAATCCGCCGTATCGGCGTTGGCGGCATAGCGAACAACACAAACAGGGGAGACCGCTCATGAGCAAGCATGTCGCCGTTCTGATGGGCGGATGGTCCGGTGAACGCGAGGTTTCCCTCTCCAGCGGCCATGAATGCGCCAAGGCCCTGCGCGAAGCCGGATATCGAGTCACCGAAGTCGATGTAGACCGGAACATTCCGTTCCGTCTTGCCGAGCTGAAGCCGGATGTCTGCTTCAACGCGCTGCATGGCCGGATTGGCGAGGATGGCAACATCCAGGGCCTGCTGAACATCCTTGATATCCCCTACACGCATTCCGGCGTCGAGGCCTCCGCCATCGCCATGGACAAGCCGCGCGCGAAGGAGCTGTTCATGCGGGCCGGGCTGAAATGCCCGCCGGGCGTCGTCCGCTCCCGCGCCGAGGCGCTGGAAAGCGAATCCCTGAAACGGCCTTACGTGCTGAAGCCGATCGACCAGGGCTCCAGCCTCGGCGTGCATATCGTCCGCCCCGGCGACAATTACAGCCCGACCGAGGAAGACTGGCCCTTCGGCGACGTGGTGCTGGAGGAGAAATTCATCCCCGGCCGCGAGCTGACCGTGGCGGTGCTCGACGGCGCCGCGCTCGCCGTCACCGAGATCACCTCGGAGCATGGCTTCTACGACTATGACGCCAAATATGCCGATGGCGGCTCGATCCACATTCTGCCGGCGAAGCTGCCCGAGGCCGTGACCTCCCGCGCGCTGGAAATGGCGGAGCAGGCGCACGCGACCCTCGGCTGCCGGGGCGTCAGCCGCGCCGACCTGCGCTTCAACGACTCCGAAGGCGATGCCAGCCCGGACAACCTCTATCTGCTCGAGGTCAACACCCAGCCGGGCATGACCCCGACCTCTCTCGTGCCGGAGCAGGCAGGCTTCCACGGCATGAACTTCCCCGCGCTCTGCGCCAAGCTGGTGGAGGACGCCCGATGCGACTACTGAGCGCCGGAAAATCCAGAACCGGCAAGAAATCCGGAACCGCACGCAAGCGTCAGCAAACCCGGCGTCCCCGGATGTCGGCCCGGCGCATGCGCCAGGTGCTGATCGGCACCGGCTTCGCGACCCTGACGGCCATCGTTGCCGCCAGTGGCTGGCACGCGGCCCGCACCGGTGCGATTGACGAGCTTGCCCGGGTGATCGACACCGTCGGCACCGACGTCTCGAACGAACTCGGCCTCGTGGTCTCCGATATCCTCGTCGAAGGCCGTTACCGGACCGAACGCAGCGATCTCGTCGCCGCGATCGCAACGGATCGCGGGGTGCCGATCCTCGGCGTCGATCTTGCCGCCCTGAAAGCCCGTATCGATGCCCTGCCCTGGGTCCGTACCGCCGCCGTCGAAAGACGCCTGCCGGACACCCTGTTCGTGCGGCTGGAAGAGCGGACACCTCTTGCCCTCTGGCAGCGCGACGGCAGCCTGAGCCTGATCGATGATCTGGGCGTAGAAGTGCCGGGCCAGAACCCGCGCCGCTTCGCCGATCTGCCGATCGTGGTCGGTGCCGATGCGCCGGCCCGCGCCCATGAATTCCTCGACCTGCTGTCCAGCGAGCCGGATCTGAAGCAGCGCGTCCGTGCCGTCACCTGGATCGGCGAGCGGCGCTGGAACGTCCGGCTTGATACGGGCGTCGATGTCGAACTTCCCGAGCATGCCCCGGACAAGGCCTGGGCGCATCTCGCCAAACTGCAGCGCGACCACGGGGTGCTGAACCGGGACGTCATCGCCATCGACCTCCGGCTGCCGAACCAGCTCGTCGTCCGGGTCGCTCCAAGCGTTTCAAGCCGCCTCCGTAATCCGGGGAAAGACACCTGATGCGCAAAAGCCTCGCCAAGCCCCGGACCGGCACCGTCGCGATCCTCGACATCGGATCGACGAAGATCTGCTGCCTGATCGCACGGATCGGTGAAAACGGTGTGCGGGCCGACCATAACGACGATCAGGCACCGAGCCTGCCGGGCATCCGTGTCATCGGTATCGGCCACCAGGTCGCGCGCGGTATCCGCAGCGGTACGGTCGTCGACATGGCCGAGGCCGAGGAATGCGTGCGCGCCGCCGTGCATGCCGCCGAAAAGATGGCGGACGAAACCATCCAGCGCGTCTTCGTCAATCTCTCCGGCGGCTACCCGCACTCCCAGACCGTCGGCGTCGAGGTTTCCATTGGCGGGCAAGAAGTCGGCGATTCAGACATGCGCCGCATCCTCAGCCAATGGCAGAAGGTCGAGGTCGAGGCGGACCGTCAGCTCATCCATTCGATCCCGGTCGGCTTTTCCATCGACGGCAGCCGAGGCATCCGGGATCCGCGCGGCATGTGCGGCGACCGGCTCGGGGCCAACATGCATCTGGTGACCGCCGCCACCAGCACGGTGCGGAACATCGCCAGCGTGGTCGAGCGCTGTCATCTCGGCATCGAGGCTTTCGTGGTTTCGCCCTATGCCGCCGGTCTTGCCTGCCTGGTCGAGGATGAACGCGATCTCGGCGTCACCGTGATCGACATGGGCGGCGGCACCACCACCATGGCGGTCTTCTTCGACGGCAGCGTGATCTATACCGACTGCGTGCCGGTCGGCGGCGCCCATATCACTAGCGATATCGCCCGCGGCCTGGCCACGCCGGTGCACGAGGCCGAGCGGCTGAAAACACTCTATGGCAGCTCCATCCCCTCCAGCCTGGACGAGCGCGAAATGATCGACGTCCCGCTGGTTGGCGAGCAGGACGAGAACCATCCCAATCATGTTCCGAAATCCCTCCTGATCCGGATCATCCATCCGCGTCTGGAGGAAACCTTCGAGCTTGTCCGCAACCGTCTGGAAGCCAGCGGTTTCGACAAGGTCGCCGGCCGCCGCGTGGTCATCACGGGCGGCGCCAGCCAGATGCCGGGAATCCGGGATCTGGCACAGGAAATCCTGGACAAGCAGGTCCGACTGGGCCGGCCGATCCGGGTGAACGGGCTGGCGGATGTTGCCAGCGGTCCGGCCTTCGCGACCAGCGCCGGACTGCTGGCCTATGCCGCTGACCCGGCACTTGACGCGTCCCGCCAAGGGCACGTCGCCAACAAGGAGACCGGAGGCGGCCTGCTCGGCCGTGTCCACTCCTGGCTGAGGGAGAACTTCTAATGCAGCAATTCCGGTTCACACCCAACGCAAGCTCCGGCCCGTGCCCAGCGCGCCCGGCCGTAAGGCTGTGCCCTGCCCAGACCATTAGCGACCAGACCAAACCAGAACAGTACCCGGCCAGAAGGCCCAAATCCCGCGTGCTCCCCCAGGCACGCATCCCCCAGACAACCCTCTAACGCGAGATCAGGAGGCCACCCATGACCATCAATATCTCAGTCCCCAACGATGACGATAACGAACTGAAGCCGCGGATTAGCGTCGTCGGCATCGGCGGTGCGGGCGGCAACGCCGTCAACAACATGATCCGCTCCAACCTCGAGGGTGTCGAATTCATCGTCACCAACACCGACGCCCAGGCGCTGAAACAGTCGCTGGCGGATCGCACCCTGCAGCTCGGCACCGGTGTGACTCAGGGTCTCGGTGCCGGCTCCCGGCCGGAAGTTGGCCGGGCGGCCGCCGAAGAGGCGATCGAAGACATCATGAACAACCTGCGCGAAAGCAACATGGTGTTCATCACGGCCGGCATGGGCGGCGGCACCGGTTCCGGCGCCGCACCGGTGATTGCCCAGGCAGCTCGCGAGAACGGCATCCTGACCGTTGGCGTGGTGACCAAGCCGTTCCACTTCGAAGGCCAGCACCGGATGCGCATCGCCGACCAGGCGATCGAGGAGCTGACCCAGTATGTCGACACCCTGATCATCATCCCGAACCAGAACCTGTTCCGGGTGGCGAACGAGAAGACCACCTTCGCCGACGCCTTCAACATGGCCGACGACGTGCTGCATTCCGGTGTGCGCGGCGTGACCGACCTGATGATCATGCCCGGCCTGATCAACCTCGACTTCGCCGACATCCGCACGGTGATGAGCGAGATGGGTAAGGCGATGATGGGCACCGGCGAGGCCAGTGGCGAGAAGCGCGCCATCGACGCCGCCGAGGCCGCGATCAACAACCCGCTGCTTGAGGACACCACGATGAAGGGTGCCCGCGGCGTGCTGATCAACATCACCGGCGGCATGGACATGACCCTGTTCGAGGTCGACGAGGCAGCCAACCGCATCCGCGAGGAAGTCGATTCGGAAGCCAACATCATCTTCGGCTCCACCTTCGACGAGAAGATGGAAGGCACCATGCGGGTTTCCGTCGTTGCCACCGGAATCGCCGCCGAGGGTATGGCCCAGAAGCGCCCGCCGCTGACCGTGGTTCCGACCAAGGCGAAAGCTGCTCCGGTGAAGCCGGCTGCGGAAAACACCACGGCCGCCGCGGCGAAAGCGCCGAGCGCTCCCGTCGGTGACATCCCGGCCATCTCGGCATCCGCCGATACGGTTCATGTCGCGGGCAACACTCTGGTGATCGGGGAAACTGATCTCGACAATGTCGCGATGACCGCCCAGACCCAGGCCGACACGGCCCGGGCCACGGCGGAAGCGCCGGCACCGGCCGAGTCGAAGCCCGCTGCGGAGCCGAAGGCAGACGATACCTTCATCGCACCGCCGCCGGCAGTTCCGGAAACCAAGGCAAGCAGCGAGCCGGATCCGTTCCAGGCAGCCGCCATGGCCAATGCCGGCCGCCGCGAGGACACAGGCGCGGAGAAGGCACCGAGCCTGTTCACCCGGATGACCGGCATGGTCGGCAAGAAGCCGGCCGAGCCCGCTCAGGAAGTGCATCCGCAACGCTTCGTGGACGTTAATGCGACCGAACCGAAGCAGGCCCGCCTCGGTTCTCTGGACCAGTCTGAACGGGTTGCGCCGGCCCGCCAGGACGACGATCTCCTGGACATTCCGGCCTTCCTGCGCAGGCAGGCGAACTGACCCTGAATTTACGCCGTTAAATCAATGCATTACGGCGTAATATTCAGTCATAAAGAGTGATTTGAGAGCCCCAGGAGATATTGATACATCTTCTGGGGCTTATTTTATTATTTACCAATATTCCGGCCTCAATTTTCCGGGAAATCGGAACAAACCACCGGGGTTCGGTGTCAGGAGCGTCCTTGTGATTGCGCAACAGACCTTGAAGACGAGTATCTCCTGCCGGGGTGTCGGCCTGCATGGCGGTGTCGACTGCGTGATGACGCTGCACCCGGCCGGGGCCGATCACGGCATCATCTTCAAGCGCACCGACATCACCGACAAGGACCCGCTGGTTCCCGCCCGCTGGGACATGGTGCATGACGCCACCATGTGCACCAAGCTGCAGAACAATGACGGCGTGACCGTCTCCACGGTCGAGCATCTGATGGCGGCGCTTGCCGGCTGCCGCATCGATAATGCCCTGATCGAGATCGACGGCCCGGAAGTGCCGATCATGGACGGCAGCGCGGAGCCTTTCGTGCTGCTGGTCGAATGCGCCGGCACCGCGCCCGTAAACGCGCCGCGCCGCGCCATCCGGATTCTCAAGCCCATCAGCGCCCAGGACGATCAGCGCCGGATCGAAATCACCCCGGACGATCATTTCTCGGTCAATTTCGAGATCGAGTTCGACAGCGCCGCGATCACCGAGAAGAGCCTCGATGTGAAGCTGGTCAACGGCACCTTCAACGAGACCATCAGCGGTGCCCGCACCTTTGGTTTCATGCAGGATATCGATCGTCTGCGCGCGGCCGGTCTCGGCCGGGGCGGCAATCTCGACAATGTCGTGATCGTCGATGGCGACAAGATTCTCAACGAGGGCGGCTTGCGCTTCAAGGACGAGTTCGTACGGCACAAGATCCTCGACTGCGTCGGCGATCTCTATCTCGCGGGCGCGCCGATTCTCGGCCGCGTCGACGCCTCCAAGTCCGGCCATCTGTTCAACAACAAGCTGCTCCGGGCCCTGTTCGCGGACGAGAGCGCGTGGGAGCTGGTTGAGATGACCTCGGAGATGGCCGCAGCGGACCATGATCATCCGTTGCTTGCCGCGACCGCATAACTCCTCTATCCCAACACTGTTATTCGGCGGGCACGGCCGGGAAGCGGGTTACTCCGCAAATCCCTTGGCTCCGGCGCCCGGGAACCGTATTTTCTTATGGACACATGTCCGGGGAAATCCGATGCAATTCGCCTTTGGTGATTTTGGCCCGCTGCGGCTGAAGAACCTCGCTCTGCTGACCTGCCTTGTGGCCCTGGCCGCCTGCAGCGATGACAAGCCGAAGCTGGAATATGTCGAGCGTCCGGTAGAGGAGCTCTACAACGAGGCGGTCGATAGTGCGCTGGAAGGCGACTACAAGAAAGCCGCGCCCCTGTTCGACGAGGTCGAGCGCCAGCATCCCTACTCGGTCTGGGCGACGCAGGCACAGCTGATGGCCGCCTACTCGCTGTACCAGAACAACAAGTACGACGAAGCGATCAACGCCCTCGACCGGTTCATCCAGCTGAACCCGAGCAATCAGAATGTCGACTATGCGTACTATCTGAAGGGCCTCAGCTACTACGAGCAGATCGTCGATGTCGGCCGTGACCAGAAGCTGACCAAGAACGCCATGGAGACGCTGCAGGAACTCGTGCAGCGCTTTCCCGAAAGCGGCTATTCCCGCGATGCCCTGCTGAAGCTCGACCTGACCCGGAACCACCTTGCCGGCAAGGAAATGGAGATCGGGCGGTTCTATCTGCGTGAGGAAAAATATCTCGCCGCCATCAACCGGTTCAAACGCGTGGTCGAAAATTTCGACACCACCGACCAGGTTCCGGAAGCCCTGCACCGCCTGACCGAAGCCTATGCCGCCCTCGGCCTGCATGAGCAGGCGGAGCGTACCGCCGCCGTGCTCGGATACAATTATCCGGGAAGCGAATGGTATCAGGACAGCTACGCCCTGATGACCACCGGCGCCAGTCGCGGCTCGGGAGCGGACGACGATGACGGTCTCCTCGGCCTTGATCTCTGGATATTCTGATCAATCATGCTGACCGGCCTCACGATCCGCGATGTGGTGCTGATCGACAGGCTCGATCTCACGTTCGGGCCTGGTCTTTCCGTGCTCACCGGGGAAACCGGGGCCGGTAAATCCATCCTGCTCGATGCACTCGGTCTCGCCCTCGGCGCGCGGGCCGACAGCGGCCTCGTCCGTAACGGCGCGAAACAGGCCGTCGTCACGGCCAGCTTCGACGTGCCGGACGGCCACGGCTCCTCCGATATTCTGGAAGAAATGGGCATCGAGATGGATGGCCCGGTGATCCTGCGCCGGATCGTCACGGCGGACGGCCGCAGCCGCGCCTTCGCCAATGA
>NZ_CAXBDC010000101.1:0-15833 GCF_963974195.1 uncultured Nisaea sp. | reverse complement strand
CGCCGTGGAACTGGCCGATGAACCAGGTGACCCTGAAGGTCGTCCCGGCCGTCGGCGTTGGCTGCACCGTGGTGCTGAAGCCGTCCGAAATCGCCCCGATGTCCTCCCTGCTCTTCGCCGAGTTCATGGAGCAGGCTGGTTTCCCGGCCGGTGTGTTCAACCTCGTCAATGGCGACGGCCCGACCGTCGGCGAAGCGATGAGCAAGCATCCCGACATCGACATGATGAGCTTCACCGGCTCCACCCGCGCCGGTATCGCCGTCACCAAGGCTTCCGCCGACACGGTCAAGCGCGTTTCGCTTGAACTCGGCGGCAAAGGCCCGAACCTCGTGTTCGCCGACACGGACGTTGCCAAAGCCGTCAAGCGCGGCGTGCTGCACATGTTCAACAACAGTGGCCAGAGCTGCAACGCTCCGAGCCGGATGATTGTCGAAAAATCCGTCTATGGTGAAGCGGTCGCGGCTGCCAAATCCGTGGCCGAAGCACAGGAAGTGGGGGATCCGACCCAGGAAGGCCGTCAGATCGGCCCGGTGGTCTCGCAAGCCCAGTTCGACAAGATCCAGGGCCTGATCGAATCCGGCATCAAGGAAGGTGCTACCCTCCTTGCCGGTGGTCTCGGCCGTCCTGATGGCCTCAACCGCGGCTATTATGTCAAGCCGACCGTCTTCGCGGACGTGAAGGAAGACATGACCATTGCCAAGGAAGAGATCTTCGGCCCGGTGCTCTCGATCATGTCCTTCGAAGATGAAGCCGACGCTGTCCGGATCGCCAACGACACGCCGTACGGTCTGACGTCCTATGTGCAGACCGGTGACCCGGAGCGGGCCAAGCGCCTCGCCCGCCAGCTCCGTGCCGGCATGATCCAGCTGAACGGTGCCGGCCGCGCGCCGGGCAGCCCGTTCGGTGGCTACAAACAGTCCGGTAACGGCCGCGAGGGCGGCGAGCACGGCCTCATGGAATTCCTGGAAGTGAAGGCTGTCGCCGGCTGGCCGGCCGAAGCCGCCGAATAAGTTTCCAGACTTTTTCCGAAGAAGCGGCCGCATCACCCGATGCGGCCGTTTTTCTTTGCCTGATGCCTGATTGCACTGACCGCGGGCTTGGTGATCAGGCCTGGCTGATCTCAGGACAAATAGCCGAACCGTTTCATGACCGGGGCATGGTCGGCCTCGATCCTCGTGCGTTGTGATGCCGTAAGCTCACTTGCGCCGCCTCCCGGCTTACCCGACCGGAAGAACCGCTCCATATGCGGAGGCCGTTCAATGAACCCATCCCGGGATTCCTCCCGGCTCAGTGTTTCAAACGCACTGTTGCGTACCGCCTTGGCCAGACGATCAGCAGATACGGAGATACCCAGCGTTTTCAGGATCGCACTAAAAGTCGCCGGCGTGTCCCGGTGCAGATCCTCATAGCGAACAGTGCAGACCGGGATGGTGCTCTGGTTCGTCCATGATTCCACATGCCGGTCCCAGCGCCCGAGAATGGTGCTCATCTCGAAATCGCCAGCGGTCGTTATATTGTCATCAAGCGCTATCTGGCCGATCGCCTCGTCAACCTCATGCCGAAATGCGCCGCATAGGAAAGGATCATGTCCCGCGGATCGCGCAGGATATAGATCGCCCCCGCCGTCACCGCCGGGTTGATCAGCGGCACGCCGCCATAGTCGGCAAGCTGGGAATGTGTCTTCACGAAATGATCGTGGTCGCGTGCATCAGCCAGCCGGCGCTGTGCTTCCGGGCGCAACGCGCGGACCTCTTCAATCGTCAGTTCCGTCAGGGGTTTGTCGGTCACGCCATCGAAAAAGCGCGGCCGTGTATCGCTCAGCGTGAAGCCGCGCAAGTCATTGATTGATATCGGATTGTCACGATCAAGGATGTAATTAGCGAGAAGCGCCCGCATCCAGGTATTGCCACTCTTGGGGTAGGATGCCAGCCAGATAATTCGCGCCATATCATCACAATATCAAAGAGTTACGATTCAACATTACAGTCGAAAAACTGATAGTCCTTGCTTCCGGTCACACTGCGTAACCAAACTTTTCCATCATCGCGCCATGATCCCGAACGATCTGTTTCAACTGACGCTTTGACAGTTTTTGCGTGCCCTCGCCGGCTGTACCCGATCTGAAAAACCGGCCCGCATGCGGAGACCGTTCAGCGAACCCGTCGGCTTTTTCCAGAGACGAAAGAGACTTGAAGGATGCATGCCTGACAGCCCGCGCCAGCCGCTCTTCCTCAATCGGAATGTTCAGGGTGCGCAGAACCGCGCCGAACGCCTCTTCCGGTTTTTCAAGCAGATCTTCGTACCGCACGAGGCAGACCGGAATAGAGCCACCGGTCCAGCTCGTCACATGCCCGGACCAGGAACCGAGATAACTGACGATCTGATCGTGCGGGCTGACCGTCGTGTTTTCCGCATCACCGAGATCGCGGATCGCCAGATCGACCGACATGCCGAAGTGCTCAGCGTAGGAGAACACCAGATCGCAGGGGTTACGGACGATATAAATCGCGCCCAGGGAAACCGACGGGTCTATCAGTTGCGCACCGTTCGGAAATGCGGGCTGCGTGTGCGTCTTGACGAAATGGTCGTGCGGTTTGGAATTCGCGATAAGACGGAGCACCGTCGGCCGGATCGCGACCGACTCTTCGAGCGTGATCTTCTCGATCGGCTTTCCAGTTACCTTGGTATAGAACCCCTGGATCGTGTCACTCAGAGTAAAATCGTTCAACTCCGCGAGCTTTACCGGCTCTTCCCTGTTCATGATGTAATTGGCGAGAAGCGCCCGCATCCAGGTGTTCCCAGACTTGGGATAGGATGCAAGCCAGATGATCCGCGACATGAAACGACCAGAAATGAGTGCACTTACTGAGTAATGTAAAACCCGCCCCCTCGAATACAAGATGAAGAGGCTGTCGGAACGGAAGTTATTCGAGCCAGTCCTTGAGAAGTATCACCATCTGCTCCGGCGCCTCCATTGGTAGCATATGACCGCAGTCTTCGACAATCTTCAGACGTGCGCCCGGAATACCATCCGAGAGTTCCCGTGCTTCGTCCAGACTGCGCAATTCATCCTGCCGGCACCAGACAACCAGCGTCGGGCACATGATGTCGCCCAGCCTGTCATGCCCATCATGACGGGCAACACCGATCTGGTTCACAAACCCGTTCTTGCCGATCCGGTCCGCCATCTCGCGAATCCGGTCGACCAGCGTATCGTCCGACCGCCGGTCCGGATGCAGCGAGGACAGAATGGAATGTCGGGAAAGCCCCCTGAAGCCCCTGCCCTCCGCGGCCTTCGCAAGACCGGCCTTGCGCGCGGCCTGCTCCGGGCTGTCCCCACGTGCGCTGGTATTCAGAAGCGCCAGCCGCTCAACCCGCTCCGGCGCCATCAGTGCAATCTCACGGGCAACGAACCCGCCCATGGAGAAGCCAACGAGGGAGAAGCGCTCCGGCGCCTCGTCCAGAATGCGCCGAGCCATGGCATCAAATGACCGGTCCCTGGTCAGGTCGCCGAAATGCAGGTCTCCCAGGCTCTCCAAGCCGTTTTCGGCATCGTCCCAGAGATGCCGGTCGCACATGAAGCCGGGAAGAAAGAGTATGTCCGTCATGGAAGGCCCTGAGAATTAATGGAATCAAGAAGATACGGCCGAAGGTAATCCCCCGGGATGCCAAACATCCAGAGGAACATGAAATCCGGGGACCGGGCATAAATGACGAGGCCCCGGTAGCTGGTATGAAACGAGCAGATGGTATGAAAAAGGCGGCCTGAGGCCGCCTTCTCCGTATTCGATATGGTGACCGCTTATTTCAGCGCCTTGTCCGTGATCATGTGCGTCCAGGCATCAACCGGCCGCTTGGTGATGACCGGGCTGGAGCCGCCCTTCAGCAGAGTATTCACCGTCCGCTCGTAATCGTCCGCATCGAGCGCGCCGTTGGAGCCTGCCGTCAGCTTGGCAACTTCCCGCATCATCCGGCGCTGGTGCTTTTCGGTCTGGGCACCCGAGGCATCGTTCTCAAGCACGATATCGGCTGCCTCGTCCGGATGCTCGGCGGCATATTTCCAGCCCTTCATGGAAGCCCTGACAAACCGCGCCATCTTGGAAACGAAAGCCGGGTCCTTGAGCTTGTCCTCAAGCACGTAAAGGCCATCCTCAAGCGTGGCGACACCCTGATCCTGATACTTGAACACCACCAGTTCATCCGCCGGAATACCGGCATCGATGACCTGCCAATATTCGTTGTAGGTCATGGTGGAAACGCAGTCGGCCTGCTTCTGCAGCAGCGGATCGACGTTGAAGCCCTGCTTCAGCACCGTAACCCCGCCGGCGCTGCCGTCGGTCTTGATGTCGAGTTGGGACATCCAGGACAGGAACGGATATTCGTTACCGAAGAACCAGACGCCGAGTGTCTTGTCCTTGAAATCCGCCGGAGATGTGATGCCGGTTTCCTTGCGGCAGGTCAGCATCATGCCCGAGCTCTTGAACGGCTGGGCGATATTGACGAGCGGCACGCCCTTCTCGCGCGATGCAAGCGCGGACGGCATCCAGTCGATGATCACATCGGCCCCGCCGCCGACAATGACCTGCGGCGGCGCGATATCCGGGCCGCCCGGCTTGATCTCGACGACAAGCTCTTCTTCTTCGTAGAAACCCTTGTCCGCGGCCACGTAATAGCCGGCGAACTGCGCCTGTGTCACCCATTTGAGCTGAAGCGTGACGTGGTCATCGCCTTCGGCCATCGCCGTGGCGGCGGCCAGACTGAATGCCCCTGCGAGCAATCCTGTCAGCATCTTTTGCATGGTTACTCTCCTCATTCGATGAAGCCTGCCTGACCCCGGACTTATCTGTTTGACGGGTGCCAGAATGTAAGGGTGCGCTCGATCAGGACGAGCGCACCGTAGAAAGCGGAACCGGCAAGTGCCGCAACCGCGATTTCCGCCCATACCATGTCGACATTCATGCGGCCGACTTCGGTTGATATGCGGAATCCCATGCCCACGATCGGCGTTCCGAAGAACTCCGACACGATGGCGCCGATCAGCGCCAGTGTCGAATTGATCTTGAGGGCGTTGAAGATGAAGGGCAGCGCCTCCACCAGACGCAGTTTAAGCAGCGTCTGGCCGTAGCTGGCGGCATAGGTACGCATCAGGTCCCGCTGCATCGCGCTGGAGGCAGAGAGACCTTCCAGCGTGTTCACCAACATCGGGAAGAAGGTCATGATGACCACGACCGCCGCTTTCGACTGCCAGTCGAAGCCGAACCACATCACCATGATCGGGGCGATGCCAATGATTGGCAGCGCGCTGACCATGTTCCCAACCGGCAACAGCCCGCGTTTCAGGAATGGCGAGCGGTCAATCAGAATGGCGGTGCCGAAGCCGATGCCACATCCGAGCACATAACCCGCGATCACGGCCTTCATGAAGGTCTGCACGAAATCCGCCCAGAGCGTCGGCAGAGATCCCGTCAGCTTGGCCCAGATGGCACTCGGCGCCGGCAGCAGGACTTGCGGCACCCCCGCCCCCCGCGTGATCGCTTCCCAGATCAGAATCAGCCAGATGCCGAAAATCAGCGGGATCAGCAGATTGATTGCCTGTCTGGCCGATGGCGGCAGGGATTTGGCGGCCGTCGTCAACCGGGTCACGCTGGACCAGGCCGCCAGCCAGCCGGAAACCAGCAAGGCCCAGTAGGACGGCCCCATCTCGCCCTCTCCGTGGCCGATATGCGCAATCAGAGGGACGGCGGCAAGATGCACGGTGATCAGCAGTAAAAAGGCGGCTATTGCCCCCTGGCGCCAGACGCTCGCCATTGCAAAGGAGAACAGTAGCAAGCCGGCGGCGAGGCCATAGGATGGCGACCATATGGCCTCCATCGGTATGATCTGCAGAACGATCGCGGCAATCAGCGCGGCAGCGCCCAGAGGAACAGTCAATGGCAGGGAGCGGCTCATCGCGCGATCCCCATGCGGCGGCGCACCGCTTTATCCGCGAAACCGACGATGGTGACCAGCATGGCCGCCAGGAAAGCCGCGCTCAACAGGGCGGACCATATCTGCACCGTCTGCCCGTAGTAAGAGCCGGCCAGCAGCCGCGCGCCCAGCCCGGCGACCGCCCCGGTCGGCAGCTCGCCGACGATGGCGCCGACAAGGCTGGCCGCAATGGCAATCTTCATCGAGGTAAAGAGGAAGGGGATCGAGGATGGCCAGCGCAGCTTCCAGAAGGTCTGGAAAGAGGACGCACTGTAGGTCCGCATCAGGTCGAGTTGCATCGGATCAGGAGAGCGCAGGCCTTTCACCACACCGACCGTAACCGGAAAGAAGGAGAGGTAAGTCGAGATCAATGCCTTCGGTATCAGGCCCGAGATTCCGATCGCGTTCAGCACCACGATAACCATGGGGGCAATCGCCAGGATCGGAATGGTCTGCGAGGTGATGATCCAGGGCATCAGGCTGCGCTCAAGGCTCTCCACATGGATGATCGCGGCCGCCAGCGTAACGCCGAGAAGAGTGCCCATGACAAAGCCGAGCATGGTTGAGGAAAGCGTTATACCGCCATGATAAATCAGACTTCTTTTCGAGGTGATGCGTTTCTCGACAGTGGTGTTCCAGATCTCGGTTGCAACCTGGTGCGGTGCCGGCAGGACCGGCCGTTTCTGGTTCAGGGTTGCCGCGATGAATTGCCCTGTCGTCGGGTCCAGCTTTGCCCGCTCGTCCAGCTCACGCTGGAACGGCGCGTTCAGCATGACCGCGCTGAAATACCAGATCGCGATCAGCACCAGAACGACCGTCGAGACCGCGAAGGTCTTTGATTTCAACACGTCATTCATCGTCATAGGCGTGCCCTGCCCGGAGGCCCTCACGCACCCTGTGGGCGATTTTCAGGAACTCCGGTGTCTCCCGGATATCCAGAGTGCGCTCGCGCGGCAGATTACAGTCGATCACGTCATGCACCCTTCCGGGACGCGGTGACATGACGACGATCTTGGTCGACAGGAACACAGCCTCCGGGATCGAGTGAGTCACGAAAATGACTGTCTTGTTGGTCCGGTCCCAGAGCCGGTTGAGCTGCTCGTTCAGATGATCGCGAACGATCTCGTCCAGCGCCCCGAACGGCTCGTCCATCAGCAGCAGATCCGGCTCAACCGCGAGGGCCCGGGCGATGGAGGCCCGCTGCTGCATGCCGCCGGAAAGCTGCCACGGGAATTTCCGCTCGAACCCGGCAAGGTTCACCAGTTCCAGATTGCGCGCGATCCGCTCGGCCCGCTCCGCCTTGTCCAGCCCCATAATTTCCAGCGGCAGCGCGACATTGCCCGCAATCGTGCGCCACGGATAGAGCGCAGCGGCCTGAAACACATAGCCATAGGCGCGCTTCCGCCGTGCTTCTTCCGGTGACATGCCATTGACGGAGATCGCACCGGAAGTCGCCTTCTCCAGATCCGCGATAACCCGGAGCAATGTCGTCTTGCCACAGCCCGACGGGCCGATAAAGGAGACGAACTCTCCCCGGTCAACCGTCAGGTCGATATTTGAAAGTGCGTGGACCGGGCCGTCATTGGTCGCGAATGTCAGGCAAAGCTCCCGCGCCTCGATTACCCGGAAAGCATCGTCTTCAGCCGCGCCGCTCGCCGCGCCACCCGTCCCTTGGGCCGCACCGGTTGCCTGGAAGTCTGCCACCATATTCTCCAAATCGGCGGACCGTCCGATCCCAGTCGGCGGTCCGCTTCTGCTTTATCCGGTATCTTCTGGTCCGGTTCTAGACGCCGGCCGGCATGTTTGCCGCGGACCGCACCACCTTGCGCGGTGCCGTCAGTTCCTTCCACTTGGAAAGCGCCTTGTTCGTGGCCGGATACGGGTCGCGGCCAACGAACTTGCCGCGCCCTTCGGCGGCATCGACCTTGCCCTCGGTCGCCACCACATCGCCCCGGCTCAGGGTGAAGCGCGGCAGCCCCATGACATCAATGCCTTCGAAGACATTGTAATCGATGGCGGAGACCTGCTTCGCTGCGGTGATAGTCTTCGTCGCCTTCGGGTCCCAGACCACCAGATCGGCATCCGCGCCGACCATCACCGCGCCCTTTTTAGGGAACAAATTCAGAATCTTGGCGATGTTCGTTGATGTTACCGCGACGAATTCGTTCGGCGTCAGACGGCCGGTATTGACGCCACGCGTCCAGAGCACGGGCAAGCGGTCTTCAAGCCCGCCCGTACCGTTCGGAATCTTGGTAAAATCACCCAGCCCCATACGCTTCTGGTCCGTGGTGAAGGCGCAATGATCGGTCGCCACGCATTGCAGGGAGCCGGCGGCCAGACCGGCCCAGAGACCATCCTGATGCATCTTGTCACGGAACGGCGGGGACATGACACGGCGCGCGGCATGATCCCAATCCGGGTTCGCATATTCGCTTTCGTCCAGAACCAGATGCTGGATCAGCGGCTCACCGAACACGCGCTTGCCGTTCTGCCGGGCGCGGCGGATCGCCTCATGCGCCTGCTCGCAGGAGACATGCACGATATAGAGCGGCACGTTTGCCATGTCCGCGATCATGATAGCCCGGTTGGCGGCTTCGCCCTCGACTTCGGGCGGGCGGGAATAGGCGTGCCCCTCCGGCCCGTTATTGCCCTCGGCAAGCAGTTTTTCCTGCAGGTGCGCAACAACGTCACCGTTCTCCGCATGCACCAGCGGCATGCCACCAATATCCGCGCAGCGCCGGAACGAGGAAAACATCTCGTCGTCCTCGATCATCAGCGCGCCCTTGTAGGCCATGAAATGCTTGAAGGTGTTGATGCCGCGGTTCACCACCTGCTGCATCTCGTCGAAGACCTGCTCCGACCACCAGGTGATCGCCATGTGGAAGGAATAGTCGGTGACGGCCTTGGAGCTTTTCTGATCCCAGATCTGCAGCGCCTGCATCAGGGACTGGTCCGGAGACGGCAGGCAGAAATCCACCACCATCGTGGTGCCGCCGGCAACGGCCGCCGAGGTTCCGGTGAGGAAATCTTCCGCCGAATAGGTGCCCATGAAGGGCATTTCCATGTGCGTGTGCGGATCGATCCCGCCCGGCATGATGTAACAGCCGGTGGCATCGATGGTCTCGTTGCCCTTCAGATCCTTGCCGATGGCAGTGATCACACCGCCTTCGATCAGAACGTCGGCCTCGAAACTATGATCGGCGGTGACGACTGTCCCGCCTTTGATGACTTTGGACATAAACGCGCTCCTCTCCGGTTTTATTCGACGATCTGGGCGGTCTCGACCACGGCATGGAACAGCACATCCGCACCGGCGGTCGCCCATTCCTTGCTGATCTCCTCATCCTCATTATGGCTGAGGCCGTCGACACAGGGGCACATGATCATGGATGTCGGCGCCACCCGGTTGATCCAGCAAGCGTCGTGCCCGGCACCGGAAACGATGTTCCGGTGCGTATAACCAAGGCTCTCCGCCGCATTGCGCACGGCCGTGACGCAATTCTCGTCGAAGGTGACAGGATCGAAGCCGCCGGTCTGCTCAATCTCGATGCCGAGACCGATCTCGGCGGCGATCTTCTCCGCCCCCTTGCGCAGCTTCGCGTCCATCTCTTCGAGAGCCGCCTTGTCCGGGTGCCGGAAATCGACAGTGAAGACGGTACGGCCCGGAATGATGTTCCGGGAATTCGGGTAGAGTTCGAGATGGCCGATAGCGCCGACGCCGTTCGGGCCATGCTCAAGAGCGATCTCGTTCACCAGTTCGGTGACACGCGCCATGCCGAGCCCGGCATTGATCCGCTTCGGCATGGGGGTGGAGCCGGTATGGCTCTCCTTGCCTGTCAGGGTGATCTGGATCCATTTCAGGCCCTGACCGTGAGTCACCACGCCGATATCGATATTTTCGTCCTCGAGGATCGGGCCCTGCTCGATATGCAGCTCGAAGAAAGCGTGCATCTTGCGCTGGCCGACCGGCTCCTCGCCCTTGTAGCCGATGCGCTCCAGCTCGTCGCCGAGCCGCAGCCCGTCCGCGTCCGTCCGGTCATAGGCCCAGTCCTGGGTATGAATACCGGCGAACACACCGGAGGCGACCATCGCGGGCGCGAAACGCGTGCCCTCCTCGTTGGTCCAGTTCACGATCTCGATCGGGTGCTTGGTCTTGATGCCGAGATCATTCAGCGTCCGGATCACCTCCAGCGCGCCGAGAACGCCGAGAACACCGTCATACTTGCCGCCGGTCGGCTGGGTATCCAGATGGCTGCCCAGCATCACCGGAAGCGCATCGGGGTCCGTGCCTTCGCGCCGGGCAAACATGTTGCCCATGCTGTCGACCCCCATGGTCAGGCCCTGGTGTTCACACCACTTGGTGAACAGATCACGGCCCTGCTTGTCGGAATCGGTCAGCGTCTGGCGGTTATTACCGCCGCGCAGGCCGGGCCCGATCTTCGCCATGTCCATAAGGCTGTCCCACAGCCGCTGCCCGTTGATCCGGATATTGCTGGCCGGTTCAGTCATCCCAAACTCTCCTGTTCGCTCCGTCCCTTAGCGGGGACGCTTTTGATCGGCATCGGCAAGTTCACATGTGAAGGACAAGAACTTGGCGATTGCCGACTTTTGAGGGCATTTGTGCTCACGCCCTTCTGGGGTATAAGCAAAGACAAAGTTGACCATTTGATCAAGATTAAAGTGTAGGCAATCAGGTGAGCCGCTTGCCCAGCAAACACGCAGACATCCCGGTCCCTTCATCCTTGCCCGTAACTCTGCCGTTACCTTTACTTTGCCGCCTTAAAACACCTTATAACATGCCGGATTGAACGAATGGCTGTGACATCTCAAAATGGCCGCCGCACACGAATTCAGCAGGAAAACCGTGAACGGATCCTGAAGGCTGCGCTCGATATGTTCTCCCGCTCCGGTTATCGCGGCACCACATTGGACGAGATCGCCGCCACGGCCGGCATGTCCAAACCCAACATGCTGTACTATTTCCGTACCAAGCAGGAGCTTTACCAGACCGTCCTGCAGGAAACCCTGGACGACTGGCTGACCCCGTTCGCCAAACTCGACCCGCAAGGCGATCCGGCCTCCGAACTCGGCGCCTATATCTCCGCCAAACTCGCTCATGCCCGGATCAACCCGAAGGCCTCCCGCCTCTTTGCCAACGAGATCCTGCAGGGAGCCCCCCTGCTTGAAGGCACCCTGAAAGGTCCGCTCAAGGATCTGGTCGAAACCAAGTCGAAGGCGATCCGGACCTGGATCGCAGACGGCAAGATGGTCCCGGTCGACCCGCTGCACCTGATCTACATGATCTGGGCCTCGACCCAGCATTACGCCGATTTCGAAACCCAGATGGATGCCCTCGAAGGCACCGAGCCCGGCACCCGCTCCAAGCGCTTCGAAGGCGCCGAGAGAACGTTGTTCACCGTGCTCTTCAATGGGTTGAAACCGCGTTAATACTATCTCCTATCATCATGTAACTTTTAAACAATAACCGTCATCCCCACGAAAGTGGGGACCCAGGGAGGGCTGGCGAAACTCTACGATCTCTGGGTCCCCGCATGCGCGGGGATGACGGTGAAAAAGTGGGGCGGATGGCGCCACACACGCTCTACTCCGCCGCGACCCGCATCGGGTTGTTCGGGTGGGTCGTCCAGTTGCCATATTCCGGATTGATCGGCTGGCCGGTGCGGGCATCCACGCCGTCGGTCTGCTGCTCCATGGTGATGCAGTTCTCGACCGGGCACACGCTGACGCAAAGATTGCAGCCGACGCATTCCGCATCGTTCACCTCGAAATGCCGGACACCGTCCTTCTCAGCCCAGATCGCCTGGTGCGAGGTATCCTCGCAGACGATATGACAGCGCCCGCACTTGATGCAGGATTCCTGATCGATTTTGGCCTTCACCACGTAATTGAGGTTCAGGTACTGCCAGTCGGTCGTGTTCCGGACAGCCTTGCCGACAAATTGATCGACAGAGGTGTAGCCCTTCTCGTCCATCCAGTCCGACAGCCCCGTTTTCATCTCTTCGACGATGCGGAAACCATAGGTCATGGCGGCCGTGCAGACCTGTACCGTACCGGCGCCGAGCGCCATGAATTCCGCTGCGTCCCGCCATGTGGTGATACCGCCGATGGCAGAGATCGGCAGGTCCTGCGTTTCCGGATCCCGGGCGATTTCCGACACCATGCTCAAGGCAATCGGCTTCACCGCCGGGCCACAATAGCCGCCATGGGTCGCCTTGCCGTCGATATGCGGCGACGGCGCCATGACGTCCAGATCGACGCCCATGATGGAGTTGATGGTGTTGATCAACGAGACAGCATCCGCGCCGCCCTCTTTCGCGGCGCGGGCCGGAGCGCGGATATCGGTGATGTTCGGCGTCAGTTTCACGATCACCGGCATGCGGGTGTGCTGTTTGCACCAGCGGGCGACCATCCCGACATATTCCGGCACCTGCCCGACGGCCGCGCCCATGCCGCGTTCCGACATCCCATGCGGACAGCCGAAATTGAGCTCGATCCCGTCCGCGCCGGTATCCTCCACCAGTGGCAGGATCTTCTTCCAGGCCTCCTCTTCGCACGGCACCATCAGCGAGACGACGATGGCCCGGTACGGCCACGCCTTCTTCACCGCCTTGATTTCGCGAAGATTGACCTCCAGAGGCCGGTCGGTAATCAGCTCGATATTGTTGAGACCTATCAGACGACGGTCGTTCGAGTGGATCGCGCCGTAACGCGGGCCATTAACGTTCACAACATGAGGGTCTTCGCCCAGTGTCTTCCAGACCACGCCGCCCCAGCCCGCCTTGAAGGCGCGGGTGACATTCACCTCCCGGTCAGTCGGCGGTGCCGAGGCGAGCCAGAAGGGATTGGGGGATTTGATACCGAGGAAATTCGTCTGCAGATTTGCCATGATCTCTCTCCCGATCCGGCTTACGCGCCGGTAAGCGCGTTATGGATGGAAAGCGCGGCTTGCTTGCCGTCTTCAACGGCCGCAACGGTGAGATCCTCACCGCCAGCAACCGCATCGCCTCCCGCCCAGATTTTCGGATGACTGGTGCGCCGGTCCGCGCCGACCTTGATCCGGCCAGCTTCCAGCGCAATCTCGACCGCGCTGCCCTGAAGCGGCACCGGCACGAAGGTCTGACCGATGGCTTTCAACACCATGTCCGCCTCAAGCGTGAAACCTTCGCCAGTATCGGCGAGCTTTCCACCGTCGTCTTTCGTCCGGGCGAAACTGATCGCGCCGACCTTGCCGTCCGGTCCGGCATCAATCTTCTCCGGCCGCGCCCAGTGCCGCAGCACAACGCCTTTATCCTTCGCCAGAGACTGCTCATAGGGGCTGGCATTCATCCGATCCGCCCCACGGCGATAGACCAGCGTGACCTCGTCCGCGCCGAGCAGCTTGGACTGAACGGCCGCATCAATCGCCGTCATGCCGCCACCGATAACGACAACCCTGCTGCCGACCGCGACTTTCTCCATGGCCGGAGCCTGCCGCAGCTCTTCGATGAAATCGACCGCATCGGCCACGCCGTCGAGCGCCTCACCATCAACGCCAAGGCCATTGGTCGCCCCGAGGCCAAGGCCGAGGAAGACCGCATCGAAATCCGCGACCAGAGTGTCGAGCGTAACGTCCCGGCCGAGCGCCGCACCGTTCTTCAACTCAATGCCGCCAATGGACAGCACGAAATCGAGCTCTTTCTGGGCAAACTCATCGACAGCCTTGTAAGCAGCAATGCCGTACTCATTGAGCCCGCCCCCCTTCGCCTTCGCTTCGAAGATCGTGACGTCATGGCCCAGCATGGCCAGCCGGTGCGCGCAGGAAAGCCCGGCGGGCCCGGCGCCGACGACCGCGATTGTCTTGCCGGTAAGGGCAGCGCGCTCGAACGGCTGCGTGCCCTTTTCCATCAGATGATCGGTGGCATAGCGCTGCAGCTCACCGATCCGCACCGGTTTCTGCTCTATCTCCCGCACGCAGGCCTGCTCGCACAGTGTCTCGGTAGGACAGACCCGGGCGCACATGCCGCCGAGGATGTTCTCGCTCAGAATAGTCTTGGCCGAGCCTGACGGATTGTCGGTCAGGATCTGGCGGATGAAGAGCGGGATATCGATCCCTGTCGGGCATGCCGTGACGCAAGGCGCATCATGGCAGAAATAACAGCGGTCAGCCTCGACAACGGCTTCGTGTTTGCTGAGCAACGGATGGAGATCGGCGAAATTCGACTCGACCTCCGCCGGGGACAATCTGTCCCCACGGATATCAGACGGCATAGTCTCTCCAGTTCAGAAGCCACGGTGCATTTGCACTCGTTTTTTACTATCTGATCAAAAATTTGAGACGGCGTCAAACTGAAGACGCGGTTGCCGTGCATAAAATCTGCGCATAGAAGCAGATCCGATTATCCCTCCGATACCGGCAGCAAGTTTCATGCGCAGCAGTCATCTCGTTCAGTCCGGCAGTGCTTCACTGGTTGTGGAGAGCATCGGCACCGGACACCCCGTCATCTTTCTTCATGCCAATGTCGCCGATAGCCGGATGTGGCACGCGCAGATGGAAAGCATCGGCACAGGCAACATGGCCATTGCGTATGACCGGCGCGGATTTGGAAAAACCGTCACCGGGCCGGAGAGGTTTTCTGCTGTATCGGACTTGATGGCCGTGATCGACGCCATATCGGCCGGCACTCCGGCCACCCTCGTCGGATGCTCACGCGGCGGACGGGTCGCAATCGACGCCGCCCTGCACTATCCGGACAGGTTCCACGCGCTGGTGCTGATTGCCCCTTCGGTAAGCGGCTCCCCGGCTGCCATCAATCCTCCCGAAATAGAAGATCTGATGCAGCACGCATCGGAAATCGAAGAGACAGGCGACCTTGATCAAGTGAACGCTGTTAAAGCGCGCATATGGCTCGACGGGCCGCTTGGCGCCGAGGGCCGGGTCGAGGGCGATGCCCGCCGGTTGTTCCTCGACATGAACGGCATTGCGCTCCGCCTGGCAGCAGATACGAAAGCGGAGATAGAGACCGCGCCTGCCTATCACCGATTAAGCGAGATAGCGATGCCAACCCTCGTGATCTCGGGAGACCTCGACTTTCCGTTCATTCAGGACAGATCCCGGCATATCGCCGAGGCCGTGCGTAACGGCTCACACCATGAGGTTTCCGGCACTGCACATCTGCCGAGCCTTGAACGGCCGGCTGAGATCACGGAGCTGCTTACCGGTTTCATCTCCGCCAACCGGACATAGAAAACGCCGGAAGATATCTTCCGGCGCTCTCGCTTGTATCAAGTTCTGGACGCGGCGCTGAACGCCCCCCGCGTCAATAGGCCCAGCTTGCCAGGACCGCAGGCTCAACCCGGGCATATGCACCGCCGTGACCGGACGTGGCGGTCTCGGCCTTGTCCTGGCATGTTCCTTCGACGACATCGAGCGCCGGCTGGTAGTAGCCCTTGAAGCGACGGTTCGCCCGCATCCAGGCATCCAGCAATTTCTCGTCCGCGACCTCGACCGCATCGACACCGCAGCGCTGCAGGAACAGGAACTGATCCTGGATCACATGACCGGTGGCCCGGATCTCGCCCTTGAAGCCAAAACGGTCCCGCAACAGGCGGGCCTGGGAGAAGGCCCGGCCGTCATTGAATTTAGGGAACACCAGGATCACCGCATCGAGATCCGCCAGATCGTCGCGGATATCCTCGACATCATCGGCGTTTTCAAGCCGGACAGCGCGCCGATCGAAATTGGCGACCAGAGTCTCGCGGCCGGCCTTCCATTCCTCGAGACTGACAAGCACCGGCGTATCCCGGCCAAGGGTTTCAGCCTCCCGGTCCGTCAGCGAAACCCAGATGTCTTCCTGGATACGGCCATT
>NZ_CAXBDC010000100.1:0-16671 GCF_963974195.1 uncultured Nisaea sp. | reverse complement strand
AAGAAGATCAGGAAGGCGTGTTCGGTGCGCCGCCGATCCCGCGCGGCCGCATGCCTCTGTCCCGGCCGCCAAAACGCCGGCGCAAGGGGCTGGTCGCGGCGGTCGCGGGCGTTGGCGTGCTGATCATACTCGCCATTCTGTTCGGCGCCCGCGGCTCCCTCGTCGCCGCCTGGCCGCCGATCGACCGGCTGTACGCCTCGATCGGGCTCGGTGTTCCGGTCATCGGCGAAGATCTGGTAATCCAGAATGTCGCCGCCTGGCGCAAGGCGGATGGCTCGATCGAGCTGCTCGTCATCAAGGGGGAAATCCGCAACCCGACGGAACAGATGCAGACCGTTCCCACGCTTGCCGGCAAACTGACGGGCACGCATGGCGACATCATGCAGGAATGGCTGTTCCGGGCGGAAAACCAGGTCATGTTGCCGGGCGAGAAGACCAGCTTCGAGTATGAGCTGCCGCAGCCCGGCGCCGATGCGGCGGAAGTCACCGTGACCTTCTCGGAAAAGACCCTCGGCGGCGGCCTCGGATATTAACTCCATTAACCGGGAGTGTAGCATTCCCGGTCCGCCACCGACGGCCCGGCATGACCGTGTTCCATTTGCCGTAACGGTTATTTAGCCCTAAAAACATTCTGCCCTGAATATCAGCAAAACTCTCATTTTATCGGGAAATTCCTACTATGGATGCCAATAGAGCCAGTTCGACAGCCTATACGGTCATGCAGGGGCTTTTATGGGCATCGAACCACCCGCATTATGCACCGCTGGTTGACGCCGATATCAGGCAATCAATACGGACCTTTCTATCGGCATCCCCCGAAGGACGGCGCCGCATTCAACAGGTGGAAGGCGTGATCTCGACACGCATGCTGCGCCTCTTTGAGAAGCTTCTCGCGCCCGGCATCAGCGTTCATTACGCGCTGCGGAAAAAGTTCTTCCTGAGCAACGTCGAAAAGCTGATTGCATCAGGCGCCCGGCAGGTCGTGAATATCGGCGCCGGCTTCGATCTTCTTGCCTGGAATTTGCACAAGAAATATCCGGACGTGAAATTCGTCGAGATCGATCATCCGTCAACCAGCCAGGAAAAAGTCGCGATCATCAATACGGTCTCGACACCGGGGGAAAACCTGTCTTTTCTGGCCTTCGACCTGTCAGAGGAAGGCCTGTACGCCGCACTTTCCTCTCAAAACATAATCGCACCGAACATCTCCACGGTCTTCATTTGTGAAGGCGTGTTCATGTATCTGGATGAAGGGTCCGTCATCAATACATTCAAGGACATTCAGAAATTCGACCCCAAAGCCGCTTTCCTTTTCACCGCACTGGCGCCGTTCGGATCCTCTGAAAATAATTCCACCTGGCTGCTACGCACCTACCTTCAGGTGAAGAAAGAACCTCTCGAATGGTGCATCGAACCCTCAGCAATTGAGGCGTTTCTGACAAGGATCTCCTTTACCTGCGATGCCATTCTGGATGATGAGAAAGCGTATCTGGAATATCTATCCCGCCCCCCGGAAACAGCTCTCCACAAGGGAGAGTTCATGGTCGCCGCGACGTCAAACATCTGATCACTCTTCCGAAAAAGTGCCTCAATGCCAATTCAGATAAAAATTGCCGACACCCCGGCCCTGCTGGACGCGCTTTATAAAGTCCGGCACGAAGTTTTCTGCACCGAGGAAGGCTTGTTTCCAGCAAAATCCGACGGCCGGGTTTTTGACCGGTTCGATGCCTATCCTACATCCACGAATATTGTCGCCGTCATCGATGGCAGGGTGATCGGCGGAATGCGTATCATCCTGGATTCGGACGTCGGCTTGCACGCTGATGATTATTACGATTACGGACCGATGATTCCGGCGGGCGCCGCCCGCGCGAGCGCGGGGCATTTCTGCATTCTCAAACAGTACAGATCGTCACAGGTCGCCTACGCGCTGATATTGATGGCCTGCTATTACGGCTGCTCACAAAATACAGACTGGGTTTTGGCGCCGGTCAATCCGTCGATCGGGCGGATGCTGAGACGGATAGGCTTCAAGAAGGCCGGTGACAGCTTCGAGGTCCCCGGAATCGCGGTTAAGGTATTACCGATGGTTCTGGATGTGCGTGACCTGCAGGACATGTTTATTGATTTCCTGCACCAGAATAATCTCTACAACTTTCTTCAATCCTACGAATGCCACATCTTCAATCCTGACGAGACGATCATCCGGGCAGGGGATGTGGGCGATATGGCCTACATCATCCTCGAGGGTGAGGTGCACGTGTTACACCCTGCCGATAACAGTGTTCTCGCTGTCCTTGGCGAGGGCGATATTGTCGGCGAGCTTGCGATCTTCATGGATGATGTGCGGACCGCGAATGTGATTGCCACCTCCCCCGTGAGGGCGATGACGCTGCATAAAGACGTCTTCCTGGAATTCCTGCGCTCCAACCCGGATGAGGCCCTCAATCAGCTCAAGCTGCTGGGCCGGCGCATGAAGACAATGGTCGCGAGTTACGGCTGACGCGCATCCGGGTCCTGAACGGTCAGGCCCGATCAGAACCGCTTCAGCAGCCGCTCGATATAATCCAGCTCCAGGCTCGGCCTGGAGCGGTCGCCCGAGCGTTCCCGCAACTCGTCGAAGATCCGGCGGGCCCGCTGGATATCGCTTTCCGTCGGGATCTCGACATCATTGTTGTCGTTGAAGCCGTAACCGGTGCGCCGCCGGTTCAGGGGATCGCCGTCCTCGCTTTCGAAATCGTCCTCTTCGGCGCTCTGCCCGTTCGGGTTTTCCTGCCCCTGACCGTTTGCCATCTCGCGCAGGGCCTCGTTCAGGGCTTCCGCGCCCTGCTGCATCTGGCTGAGGGCATCGCCCTGCGGACCGACAGCCTGCCCCGGCGCGTTCTCCCCAAGTGCTTCAGTCGCATCGCGCATGGATTGCTCGGCACCGCCAAAGCCTTCCGGGATCTGCCCGAGACCTTCACCGATCTTGCGCATGAACTCGCCAAGCTGCTTGCGCAGCCTTTCCTGCATGTCCGCCAGCTCCGCCGCCAGTTGCTCGGCCGTCATCTGGCCATCGCCCTGACCGGGTGACTGCCCCGGTTGCTGGCCGCGCTGCTGTTGACCGTTCTGACCGGGTTGCTGGCCCGGCTGTTGCCCCCGCTGACCCTGTTGCTGGCCCTGCTGGCCCGGCTGCTGGCCGCGCTGGCGCTGGTGTTGCTGGAAGGTTCGGTCCATCAGGTCGCGCTGCTGCTGGGACAGGTCTTTCAGCTGGCGCATCATTTCCTGCAGTGCCTGCTGCTGCGGCGACATCTGCTGCTGCTGCATGCCCATCCGCAGGTTTTCCATCATCTGCTGCAGTTGGGAGAGCATCTGCCGGGCCGCGTCGCGGGCACCGGTCTTTGCCATGTCCCGCATCTGGTCCAGCATCTTCATCAGATCCTCGCGGCGGACCATCTGGTTCGGATCCATCTGCTGACGCTGCATCTGATCGCCGCGCTGGGCCTGCTTCATCATCTGCTCGGCCATGGCCTGGAGATATTCGTCGATCGCTTTCTGCATTTCCTGCATCAGGCGCTCGATCTCCTCGTCGCTGGCATCACCGGCCAGTGCTTCCTGCAGCCTGCGCTCGATGTCCCGCAGCTTGCGCATCGCGGTCGACACCTCGCCATCCTCGATCCGCAGAGCGACATCCCAGAGCAGACTTTGCAGCGCCTCGATGCCTTCCGTATCCGGCGACGTGAAATAGAGCCTGTTCGCCGCCGTTTTCAGGCCGAGAAAGACAACAATGTCATGGAAATAGCGGTTTGGCCGGGCGGCAAGAGTCAGCAGGATTTCCGCGATATCGATGCGCTCTTCCGGCTCGCTCACCAGACGCTTGCGCTGCTGGATCACAGCGACCGCCACCGGATGATTGAAGATCCGCTCCGGCAGCACCATCTCGACCGGCGCGCTTGTCCCGGTCTGATCGAGATCGTCCGCCGCCTCGAGCGTGATGCTCACCTTGTGTCCGGCCCAGGGATGCGGGGTCAGGTCGTTGAAGCTGCGGCCGGTGATTTCCTTCCGCTCACCGGCAACCGCCGGCATGGCGATTTCAATCGGCGCCTCGTCGGTGATGCCGTCATCCCCGACGCGATGGATCAGCGCCCGGACCCGGGCCACGCCATAATCGTCTTCCGCCTCGTACCGCAGGACCAGCGCCTGCCGTTCGGACGCAGCCGGCGGCTCCATGAAGTCGACGGACGGCACCAGATCCGGCAACACATTGATGCGCCAGTCGGCCAGAGCCTCGCCGTCCTGCATCACGGCAAGCCGGGTGCCCCGGGAAATGGGTGTCTGTATCTGATGGCTTTCGGGTGCGATGGTCTCGAAGCTGACCCGCTCCGACATGCCTTGCGAGGCACCTTCCGCCGTCTTGTCGGCCGTGCCCGCAAGGGCGCCGTCCTCGATGATAAGTTCCGGCGTTTCCTCGCCGCCATTGACCGTCGCCAGAAAGCGGCTGCCAACCGGGATGGCAACGGTGTCCGGCTCCATATCTCCCGCTGTTGCGGCTTCCTGCCGGAGCGCCGACGGGCGGGAGAGCAGGATCGGGGCCATGCCGGTGTAATCCGGCGGGCTGACCCAGACATCCGCGAGCGAGGATGGTGCCGCCCCCGCGCCCCGCAGCTCGGGCGTCACCGCGGCCCGCAGCCGTTCGCCCGGATTCTGCCAGCCCGCAACGATCCCCATGAAAAGAATAAGCCCGACAAGAGAGCGCAAACCGAACGGATCGAGCCGTGCCGCAACCGGCTCCGGGCTGCCGACATGGACCTGACGGCGCACATCCCCGAGCCGCTTCAAATGCGCCTGCCAGAGCGCGGCTTCCGTCCGGCCGCCGCCCGCGACAGCGTCACTCAGGGCCGAGAGCGGCCGGTGACGCAGGCCCGACCAGCTTTCCAGCCGGCGCAGGATCTGGCTTTCGCCCGGCCAGGAGAAGGCAATGATCGCACGCCGAAGGGTCCAGAGAAAAAGCCCGAGTACGATGACGAGGAAGCCCGCCTGCAGCCAGCCGCCGCTGATCTGCCCAAGCGCCTGGGGCAGTTCGATCAGGGAAAATCCGAGGAACAGTCCGAGCAGGGCGAGCGGCCAGCGGAAGGCCGGGAAAAACCTCTCCCACGCCAGCACAAGACCGGTCGTCCATACCTTCAGCCGGTAGGAGAAGGAAGCCGTCTGGGCATCGTCACGCATGCAAAGACCCATCCCCGGCATTTCGCCGTGTCATCAGGGACGGATCCCGACCGCCTCCCCCGCTGGCTAGACCACCCGCGGCGGCACGGGAACCTGTCGATAACTCATACTCTCCCGGAGACGAACGCCCCGGTCAAGCCACGACAGGACAGCTAGCCCGGCCGGACTACTCTTCAAGAGCCAGCATTTCATCGAGCGTCTGACGGCGGCGGACAATTTTGTAGCTATCGCCATCGACCAGAACTTCCGGCACGAGCGGCCGCGAATTGTAGTTCGAGCTCATGACGGCGCCGTAGGCACCCGCCGATTTCAACACGATAAGGTCCCCGTCGCTGATCGGGCCAAGACGCCGCCCCCGCGCCAGGTAATCCCCGCTCTCGCAGATCGGGCCGACGATATCGGCCAGGCTGTCTTCCTGACCGGCAGCCGTTTCGGAGACGGTGACAATATCGTGATGTGCCTCATAGAGGGTCGGGCGGATGAGATCGTTCATGGCGCCGTCGACAATGACGAAGCGCCGGGCACCGCCCTGCTTCACGAACATGACGCGGGTCAGGAAGTAACCCTCGTTGCCGACCAGATAACGGCCCGGCTCGACCGACAGCCGGCACTCGAGATCGCCGACCGTGTCCTTCACGATCTCCGCATACTCGGCGAGATCCGGCGGCGTGCTGCCGTCATAGGAAATGCCGATCCCGCCGCCGAGATCAAGATGATCGACCTTGTAGCCCTGCTGGCGAAGATTGAGCGTCATGCCCCGCAGCCGGTCATAGGCGGCGCGGTACGGCGTGACATCCATCAGCTGCGAGCCGATATGCACAGACATGCTGCTGAGGCTGATATTTTCCAGCTCGGCCGCGAGCGCGAACATGTCCGGCGCCCGTTCGATATCGATACCGAACTTGTTTTCCTTGCGGCCGGTCGTGATCTTCGCATGGGTCTTGGCGTCGACATCCGGATTGACCCGGATCGCCGCCGGCGCGATCACGCCCTTGGAGGCGGCAACCTGGTTGAGAAGCCGGAGCTCGTTTTCCGATTCGACGTTGAACTGATGAATGCCCGCATCCAGAGCCGCCGCCATCTCGTCCGCCGTCTTGCCGACGCCGGCGAAAACGATCTTGTCCGCCGCGACACCGGCCCTGAGGCTGCGCTGCATCTCGCCGCCGGACACCACATCCATGCCCGCGCCCAATTCGCCGAACAGGCGGATTACGGCAAGGTTCGAATTGGCTTTCAAAGCGTAATAGATCGAGACCGGGAGACCCGCGAGCGCCCCCTCCAGGGCGCGATACCGCGCGGTCATTCCGGCTTTGGAATAAACGTAGACGGGGCTGCCCACATCTTCGGCGATACGGGCGAACGGAACCTGCTCAACAGTCAGGGCGCCGTCCACGTAGGAGACTTGCTCACTCATTTCATCAAACTTTCGGTCGGCTAACGTCTTCTGGATAACGCGTTATTGCGTCGGATAGGTGCGCGGGAAATCGGAAGATTGTCCGGAGGGCGGTTTGAGATTGCCCTTCTTGCCGCACGCGGTCTGGGTGAAGGCCAGACCGGCGAACAGGACCGCAAGCAGTCCAAACCGGGTCATCCGTTTCAACATCGCCCTCTCCCCTGTCCGCGCGTCAGCCGAGGAACCGGTCGCGGGCACGGGCGACCTGTTCACGCACATTGTCCGGAGCGGTGCCGCCATAGCTGGTCCGGCTCGACACCGAGGCATCGACCGTCAGTACGTCGAACACACCGTCCGTGATACCCGGCTCAACCGCCTGCATCTCCGCCAAGCTGAGATCTTCTATACCGCAGCCCTTGTCCTCGGCCAGCTTCACGATTGTGCCAGTGACATGGTGCGCCCGGCGGAACGGCATGCCTGCCGCCCGGACAAGCCAGTCGGCCAGATCGGTCGCGGTCGGGAAACCTGCCTTCAGGGAGGCCCGCATGGGTCCCTCATTGGCCTTCATGTCGCGGATCATGCCGGCGGTCGCGGCGATGCAGAGACCGAGCGAGTCGACCGCGTCGAACACCGGCTCCTTGTCTTCCTGCATGTCCTTGCCATAAGCGAGCGGCAGGCCCTTCATGACGATCAGCAATGCATTCAGATCGCCGATGATCCGGCCGGACTTGGCCCGCACCAGCTCCGCCGCGTCCGGATTGCGCTTCTGCGGCATGATCGAGCTGCCGGTGGTGAAGGCATCTGACAGCGTGATGTAATTGAACTGCGCACTGGTCCAGATCACGATCTCTTCGGCCAGACGCGAGAAATGCGTGGCGCAGATCGACATGGCCGAGAGGAACTCGAGCGCGAAGTCCCGGTCGGACACGGCGTCGAGCGAGTTCGCCGCAGGCCGGGCGAAGCCGAGCGCTTCCGCCGTTTTGTGCCGGTCGATCGGGAAGGACGTGCCGGCCAGCGCCGCTGCACCAAGCGGGCATTCGTTCATCCGCTCCCGGCAATCCCTGAACCGTCCGAGGTCGCGGCCGAACATCTCGACATAGGCCAGCAGATGGTGCCCGAAGGTGACCGGCTGCGCCGTCTGCAAGTGGGTGAAGCCCGGCATGACCACGGCGGCATTACGTTCGGCCTGATCAACCAGCGCCTCGATCAGCCCCGTCAGGCTCGCATCGACGGAGTCGAGCGCGCCACGAACCCAGAGCTTGAAATCGGTCGCCACCTGATCGTTACGGGAGCGTGCCGTATGCAGCCGTCCCGCCGCATCGCCGATCAATTCGGCCAGCCGGTTCTCCACATTCATGTGGATATCTTCCAGCGCGCGCGAGAATTTGAAGCTGCCGTCACGGATCTCCGCGTCGATTTGCTCTAGACCCAGACGGATTGCCTTACCATCTTCTGCGGTGAGCACCCCTTGGGCCACGAGCATTTCAGCATGGGCGATCGAGCCCTGGATGTCCTGGGCCGAGAAGCGCTTGTCGAAGCCGATCGACGCGTTGATCTCTTCCATGATCGCCGCAGGGCCGGATGCAAAGCGTCCACCCCAGATCGTGCTGGCGCCGTCGTTCTTGGGGTCGTTGTGCCGTTTGTTCATTTAGGGAGTTGCCCCGGTGTCTTGGATTTCATCAGTAGCGGTCAAGAAAACACTATTCGCCGGCCTCGCCGCAGCTTTCATGGCTGCGATTGCCGGTTCCGCCGAAGCCGAGCCCCCGCTGGTAGGCGACATGGTCAAGTTCGTGCCCAGCGCCGGGGACCGGACCGCGCCGGACACCCCCTTCATAAGCGCCACGGGCGAAGCCATCAAGCTGGACTCGTATCGCGGGAAGACCGTTCTGCTGAATTTCTGGGCCACCTGGTGTGCGCCCTGCGTCAAGGAGCTGCCGGCACTGGACCGGCTGAGCGCCGAGCTGGCCAGTGACAGGTTCGAAGTGCTGCTGGTTTCAATCGACCGCGGCGGCGCCCGTGTGTTCGAGCCTTTCCTTGAAAAACACGGGATCAGCAACCTCACCTCCGCCGCCGACAAAAAAGCCGAGTTGCTGCGCGCCTTCAAGGCTCCCGGCCTGCCAACCAGCTTCCTGATTGCCCCCAACGGCGCGATCAAGGGCCGGCTGGTCGGAGACGCGGAATGGGATTCCGCAGCCGCGAAAGATCTGATTAACTATTATGCTTCAAACTGATAGTCGGTATAGTTAGTTACATCACTCACCGCCTGACCAAGACCGGAAGACGATGACTCAGATCCCCCGCCCGTACTTCATCCTGATTGTCATGATCCAGGCTGTGGTGCTTGCGGGAAGCGGGGTCACCGGAAGCAGGCCCGCCGCCGCCCAGAATCAGATGATTTTCTTCCAGATCGCCACCGGCGGCGTGGACGGAACCTATTATCCGCTCGGCACGGCAATCGCGAATGCCATCTCCCTCCCCCCGGGCTCGCGTCCCTGCGAAGAGGCCGAGGAATGCGGTGTGCAGGATCTTGTCGCTTCCGCGCAAAGCTCAAACGGGTCAGTCGATAATGTGAATGCGGTGGAAGTCGGTCTCGTCAGCTCCGCCTTCGCCCAGGCGGACATCGTCTATGCGGCTTATTCCGGTACCGGACCGTTCGCCGGGAAACCGCCCATGACCAAATTGCGCGCCCTGGGGCACCTCTATCCCGAGGTGCTGCACGTCCTCGCCCGCAAGGAAGCGAAGATCAACAGCGTGCGGGACCTGATCGGTAAAAGGGTTTCGATCGATGAGCCCGGATCGGGGCTTCTCGTGATGGTGCGGGATATTTTCGCGGCCTACGGCATCGACGAGAACGACATGACCGCGTCATACCTCAAGCCCGGCCCTGCGGTGGACATGCTTGCCCGGGGCGAGCTGGATGCTTTGTTCCAGATTTCCGGGATGCCCAGCCAACTGGTGGCCAGCACAGCGGAAAACCGCGATATCACTCTCGTTACACTGGACGGCCCGCCCGTCGGCAAACTGCTCGACACACACCGGTTCCTGGCGCGCTACACCATTCCGGAAGGCACCTACCAGGACGTCAAGGAAGTGGAAACACTCTCCGTCGGCAGTCAGTGGATTGTCTCGGAAAGCCTGCCCGAAGAGCTGGTATACGATATCTGCCGCGCTCTCTGGAACAAGAACACGCGCCGGATCATGGACGAGGGCCATCCCCAAGGCCGCAACGTCAAACTCGAATCCGCACTCGACGGTATCGCTATCCCGCTGCATAGCGGGGCAGAGCGCTGTTATCGCGATCTCGGTGTCTTACAATAACAAACGAGGCACGGAGAAACCGGTGACATGACAGGATCACGTCATCGGTTGCCAGTCCCCCGAAAACAGCGCGTCTAGCCTGCTCTGTCAGTGCACCGAGAACGAATGGGCTTCGTTGATTGCGCGCCCTTTTATGCGTTTGCGAGTATAGGGATCGAGATTGTCAAAGCGCTGCTGCGCAAAGATGAGATCAATCGCGCTTCCCGAATTGAGGGCAGCACTAAGCGCGTCCGCGACATGACTTTCGCGTCCGGTAATATCCGCCACTGATATCTGGAGAAGCCGTAATGCCTTTTCGGCAACCGATACGGTCATGGTCCAATCCTTCCTTCTAAAGGATATATATTCCCTACCGTTTTGGTAGGTTCGACAGTTGTAGATAAAATTTTATCGAATTACAAGGCATTTTCTGCCTATTCGGCAAAATGTGCCGGGCACCGCCGCGTAAACTCAGCGGGTCGGCACCGGCTCATCGCCGGAATAATCATAGAAACCGCGGCCTGTCTTGCGCCCGAGCCACCCGGCCTCGACATATTTCACCAGCAGCGGGCACGGCCGGTACTTGCTGTCCGCCAGCCCGTCATAGAGCACATGCATGACGGCAAGGCAGGTATCGAGACCGATGAAATCGGCGAGCTGCAACGGCCCCATCGGATGATTGGCGCCGAGCTTGAGTGCGGTATCGATGGAGTGCACCGAGCCGACGCCTTCATAGAGCGTGTAGATCGCCTCGTTGATCATCGGCATCAGGATGCGGTTCACGATGAAGGCCGGGAAGTCTTCCGCGACGGACACGGTCTTGCCCAGCGCCAGGGCCAGCGCCTCGACCGCTTCGAACGTATCCTGCTCGGTGGCGATGCCCCGGATCAGCTCGACAAGCTGCATCGCCGGCACCGGGTTCATGAAATGCATGCCGATGAACCGGCCCGGCCGGTCCGTGACGGCGGCGAGACGGGTGATCGAAATCGAGGAGGTATTGGTGGCGATGATCGCAGCGGGCGAGAGATGCGGCACCAGCGTCTTCAGGATCTCGCGCTTGATCGATTCATCCTCGGTGGCCGCTTCGACGACGAGGTCGCAATCCCCGAAAATACCGTAATCGGTACTTGTGGTAATTCTGGCCAAGGCCGCGGCAACGTCGGCATCCCCGACCTTGCCCCGCGCGGCCTGGCGGTGCATGTCCCGCTCGATCTTTTCCATGGCTTCAACGAGCCGGGACTCTTCAAGATCAAGCAGACGGACATCGAAGCCCGAAAGCGCGCAGACATGGGCGATACCGCCGCCCATCTGTCCAGCTCCGATCACACCGATCGTGCGCAGCTCCATATTACCTCTCCCCGGTCTCTCCGGGCGGCCGCTTCGAGGCCGGCCGGTGACGGGCAGCATGGGACGCCCGTCACCGCTTGGCTGTCAAGTATTAGCCGTCCAGTTCCTTGCTCAGGGCCGGAACGGCCTCGAACAGGTCAGCGACGAGGCCGTAATCGGCGACCTGGAAGATCGGCGCTTCCTCGTCCTTGTTGATGGCGACGATGACCTTGCTGTCCTTCATACCGGCAAGATGCTGGATCGCACCGGAAATGCCGACAGCGATATAGAGGTCCGGTGCCACGACCTTGCCGGTCTGGCCGACCTGGTAATCGTTCGGCACGAAGCCCGCATCGACGGCGGCGCGCGAGGCACCGACGGCGGCGCCCAGTTTGTCCGCAACCTCTTCCAGCATCGCGAAGTTCTCGCCGTTCTGCATGCCGCGACCGCCGGAGATGACGATCTTGGCGGAGGTCAGCTCCGGGCGCTCGGAGCTGCTGAGCTCGGCACCGACATAGCTGCTGAGACCGGAATCGCCCTTGGCATCGGCGGCTTCGACAGCGGCGGAGCCGCCTTCGGCAGCGGCCGCGTCGAACGCCGTGGTCCGTACGGTGATGACTTTCACCGCGTCGGAGGACTTCACCGTGGCCATCGCGTTACCGGCATAGATCGGACGCACGAAGGTGTCCGCATCGACCACGCCGGAGATCTCGGAGATCTGCTGCACGTCGAGCAGGGCCGCGGCGCGCGGCAGCACGTTCTTGCCGAAGCTGGTGGCCGGGGCGAGAACATGGCTGTAACCGGCGGCGAGAGCCACGACCAGCGGTGCAACATTCTCTGCCAGACCGTTGGCGTATTCCGCTGCATCTGCATGCAGAACCTTGGAAACACCGGCGATCTTGGCGGCAGCGTCCGCGGCAGCAGAAGAACCGCTTCCGGCCACGAGCACGGTCACGTCGCCGCCGATTTCGGCAGCGGCGGTCACGGTGTTCAGGGTGGCGGGGGCGATTTCCGAATTATCGTGTTCGGCAACGACGAGAACGCTCATCAGATCACCTTTGCTTCAGTACGCAGTTTCGAAACCAGCTCGGCAACGTCGGCGACCTTGACGCCGGCTTCGCGCTTGGCCGGTTCCTCGACCTTGAGGGTTTCGAGGCGCGGCGCCGGATCGACACCGAGATCGGCCGGCGACATCTGGTCGATCGGCTTCTTCTTCGCCTTCATGATGTTCGGCAGCGAGGCATAGCGCGGCTCGTTCAGACGCAGATCCGTCGTCACGATGGCCGGCAGCTTGAGCGTGATGGTCTCGAGACCACCGTCGATCTCGCGCGTGACCTTGGCTTCGCCCTCACCCATTTCGATCTTCGAGGCGAAGGTTGCCTGGCCCCAGCCAAGCAGCGCGGCCAGCATCTGGCCGGTCTGGTTGGCGTCGTCATCGATGGCCTGCTTGCCCAGGATGACAAGTTCCGGCTGTTCCTTGTCGACCACGGCCTTCAGCATCTTGGCGACGGCCAGCGGCTCCAGATCGCCATCATGCAGCACATGGATACCCCGGTCGGCGCCCATGGCGAGCGCGGTACGGATGGTTTCCTGGCACTGCTGGGCACCCAGCGATACGGCGATAACCTCGGTCGCTGTGCCAGCTTCCTTGAGGCGGATCGCCTCTTCGACGGAAATCTCGTCGAACGGATTCATGGACATTTTGACGTTGGCGAGCTCGACCCCGGTCTGATCCGCTTTCACGCGAACCTTGACGTTGTAGTCGATGACCCGTTTGACGGGCACGAGAACCTTCATGGCGACCCCGGTATAGATTTCAGTTTCAACAGCGGCACTCGGTCATAGGCGAAGCGTTTTTCGCCTGTCAAGCTGACGCCGCCGCCTTATGCCCTTTATACGACATCCGGCAACGTGGCGGCTTTTCAGCGATTTTCACCCGGAACCCATAGCACATCGCCTGCTCCGTCATCATTGATATGCCGAGCAAGCACGAACAAATGGTCCGATAGACGATTGATAAACTTGATAGCATCCGCACTGACAGCCTCTTCTTCGGCCAATGCGGTCATGGACCGTTCCGCCCGTCGCGCCACCGTGCGCGCCAGGTGCAGATAGGCCGCGGCAGGCTTGCCGCCCGGCAAAATAAAAGAATCCAGCGGCTTCAGCTTGCCGTTCATGGCGTCGATCTCGTGCTCCAGGCGCTCGACCTGGGCGATATCAATGCGAAGCGGCGTCCATTTCGGGTTTTCCTGCTCCGGCGTTGCCAGATCGGCACCGAGATCGAAGAGATCGTTCTGAATCCGGGCCAACATGGCATCCACTTCCGGATGCCCGCCCGTATGCAGCCGGGCGAGACCGATAACACTGTTCGTCTCGTCCACCGTGCCATAGGCTTCAGGCCGGAGCGCATGCTTCTTGACCCGGGTGCCATCGCCCAGCGACGTCTCGCCGGCATCCCCGCCGCGGGTGTATATTTTGGTCAGCCGAACCATCTGAACGCCCCCGAAACTATTTTGCGAAGAGCTGTCGCGTCAGCGGCTCAAAGCCAGTGCGATCATGAACATAACAACCGCAACGAATTGAAATAACACACGATATCGCATCAGCTTGTTCGAACGCCGGGGCGCGTCCGGCCCGCCACGGGCCATGGACACAAGGCCGCCGAAGAGCGTGCCAAGCACGAGCAACAGCGAACAGGCCATCAGGATGATTACAAAAACATTCATGCGTCCCATATAGAACGCAGGGCCGCGATTGACCAGTGCCGAAGGGTCATGGCGGCAATCCGTCACAGCACAGACGCGAAACGATTTGATGCAAATGCCGTTTAATTCTGATCCAAAATTTACCCAATGTTAAACAATCGGACCGAGATCGAAACAGATTTAACATTTCGTAACTCCATTATGAGTTGATTCACTCCCTTTTTCCGAAATACACTTCCTGAATGGCCCCAAGATTTGCTATTCGAAGCCCGTGACCCCCAATTTATAGTAGGATACCTGACTTCAGATGCCTGACGATTCAGCCTTGAATTATGCAACTGCAAACTACAAAAACGATGTGATTTCAACAAATTACAAGAAAAGTCAGTCTTACATCGTCCCGTGCTCGAGCAGCTTTCGGGACCGTGTAACGGCATTTGCAGATTCACAGGGCGCCAGTGTTGCCGATCTGGCCCGCGGCGTGTTGCTCCTGGTGCCCAACGAAACCGTCATGGCGACAGACGATCCCGGCGAGCCCGACCCCGGCGACCGGGAAGTGGTGAAACTCCAGTCCGGCCCGTCGAAAGGCCGCACTCTGCGCCGGAAACCGCGCTTGCAGCTGCGCTTGCCGATTGGCTACGACATTGCCCGCCTGCGCCGCGCCCTGTCGCTTGCGTTGAAGATGGCCGAGGGGGAGAAGACTCTCAGCGTCGAGTCCGCAGGTGATCGCAAACAACGCAGCGATGATCAGGCAGTGCGCGCACGCCTGGAAGAAGATATCGAGCAATTACAGCGCATTATCGGCGACCTTGCCTTCGAGCCGCTGCGTGACGGGATCTCCAGCCGGAGCGAGGCGCTGCACGTTATGGGCTTTGCCCCGACCGCCGTGCCGGACCAGAAAGCCATTCGCGGGCGCTATCGCCGCCTGGCTCTGGTGTTCCATCCGGACTCCCCGTTCGGCGACCATCAGCGCATGAGCCAGCTCAACGAGGCCCTGGAGAAACTGACGCGTGCTTGACGTCAGCCCTCTTGACGGTTCCCCCGGGGCGCAATAAGTTCCGTTTCATGATGAATTATGCATTCCGGCGTCTGGCCGGTCGAATTATCGGGCGAATTAGCACCCCGGTCCTCTGATAGGGCCGGGCCAGTTGCTATTTTCCCTTATTCGACCCCCAAAGCCGGAGTGGTTTTGTCATGCAAGACGTTGTTGCGTCTCAATCTTTTCTCCCCAATTCTTCCGAAGCCAGCACCGAGACGGATGTGACCGCCTGTTTTTCCGTTCAGGCCGTCGCCGATCCCTCGGTCATGCCGCGCGTTCTCGAGCTGTTTGCCAAGCGCGGCCTGATCCCTTCCCGGTGGCACAGCGATCTCGGCGGCCGGCGCCGGGACGAGTTGACCATCGATTTGCAGGTCCAGGGCCTGACCCGTTCCCAGCGCGACCACACGGCGGCCATCCTGCGCGGCATGGTCTGCGTGACGTCGGTTCTGGTGTCGGAAAAGCGTTACTCCTGATCCACCCCGCCGGCGGAAAGGTCTGCCGGTGAGCGGATATCTGCATTATCTGAAGGTCTGCAACGCCTATAACCCGGCCGATTACCGTCCCTGGTCGATTTCCGGGACGATGATCGGGCAGGTTCGGCACGCGGTTGCGGAGCGGCTGACTGACCTTGGCTTCAAGGATGAAGGCGGTGGCCTGACGCTTGAGCCGGCCTCCTTCGAGGAGCTGAGCGAAACCCTGGCCAAAGCGACAGACGGTCTGCGCACGGCCGGCCTCGCCGCCCCTCCCCGGGGTGAGCTTTATCCGCTGCTCGCCCATCCGGACAGCGCGCCCCTGGCTGCGCTGGACCGGGGCGCCGCCACCGAATTCGGCATCCTGAACAGGGGCTTTCACCTCAACGGCATTGTCCGGCGGGTGGACGGGACCTTCATGTGGGTCGCCCGGCGCGCCCGCAACAAGACGACCTATCCCGGCAAGCTGGACAACATGGTCGCGGGCGGCCATCCGCTCGGCATCTCCCCGTTCGACAATCTGCTTAAGGAATGCCACGAGGAAGCGGGCATCCCGCCGGAAATCGCCGCGACGGCACGGCCGACCGGCACCATCAGCTACCAGATGGGCGTTCCGTCCGGTCTCCGGCGTCACATGTTCTATACCTACGATCTGGAACTCGATCCGTCCTTCGTCCCGCAGCCGATAGACGGCGAGGTCGAGAGCTTCGAGCTGATGCCGATCGGGCAGGTCATGGAGATCGTCGAGAGCGACCCCGACGCCTTCAAATACAACTGCAACCTCGCAAACATCGACTTCCTGGTCCGGCACGGCTTCATCGCCCCGGACCATCCGGATTATTTCGAGATTGCATCGGGTTTGCGCCACCCGCTTTTCTGATCAGACGGAGCGGGTAACCCCGCCGTCGATCCGCAGGTTCTGGCCGGTCATATAGCCGCCTTCGCTTGAGGCAAGCCAGGAAATCAGCGAGGAGACCTCTTCGGCACGGCCATAGCGTCCGAGCGGAATGCGTGCCTTTCGGTCCTCTTTCTCCGGCAGGCTGTCGATGAAGCCCGGAAGAACGTTGTTCATCCGGATATTGTCGGCTGCGTAGCGATCTGCGTAGAGCTTGGAGAAAGCAGCCAGACCGGCCCGGAACACCCCGGATGTCGGGAACAACGGGTCAGGCTCGAAAGCGGCAAAGGTCGAGATATTGATGATCGCGCCACCGCCCTGCGCCTGCATCAGCGGCGTGA
>NZ_CAXBDC010000099.1:0-16710 GCF_963974195.1 uncultured Nisaea sp. | reverse complement strand
CAGGCCGGCATGAGCCGGGAAGACGCCTATCAGGCCGTACAGCGCAACGCGATGCCGGTCTGGCTGGAGGGCAAGGACTTCCTGACCCTGCTGAAGGCTGACGGTGCAGTGACCGCGCTGCTCGACGCTGCTGCGCTCGAATCCCTGTTCGATCTCGGCTACCACACCAAACATGTGGACACGATCTTCAACCGGGTGTTCGGCGAGAGCTAAACGCTCCCGGCCTGGACAAAAAAACGGCGCCTCAACGGGCGCCGTTTTCATTTGTGCTGTCTGAGACGCGGGGCTTATCAGCCCTCGGTCTTGAGCTGCTCCAACGCAATCGCCATGAACTCATCGAGCTTATGGCGAATGCGGTGTTCGGAAAGATCGGCACCGGTGCCTTCGACGCTCTTCAGAACGAATTCGACGACATCGTCGACGCCCGGCTTTTCCATATCGGCCACAACAACTTCCTTGGCATAGGCAGCCGCTTCGTCACCGGTCTTGCCGAGAAACTCCTCGGCGACCCAGAGGCCGAACAGTTTGTTACGGCGAGCGCTGGCCTTGAAGCCAAGCTCGGCGTCATGCGCGAATTTTGCTTCTTCACCTTTTTGGCGTTTGTCGAAACCTGACATTGGTTGAGTACCCCTTCGTCTCTTTCCCGTACTGACCACCAAACCAACTAATCATCGAACTTCGGCATGGCGCAGAATCCTGAATGCGGCGGCAATCTATCAGGCGCGGCATGTTCTGTTAAAGGGCAGATTGCCGCAATTCCGACGCTTGTCAAAAAATGTTTCGGTGATCGGTTGCCCGGCGTAGGGTCTCGGCCATGTGTACTCTCGTTATCCTTCGCCGCCCTGGCCATGACTGGCCTGTCCTGATCGCCGCGAACCGGGATGAAATGCAATCCCGATCCTGGAAGGCTCCAGCCCGGCACTGGCCCGACCGGCCGCATGTCGTCGCCGGTCTCGACGAGCTGAGCCGGGGCTCCTGGCTCGGCGTGAACGATCACGGCCTCGCCGCCGGCATCCTGAACCGTCAGGGCTCACTCGGTCCCGCGGACGGGAAACGCTCTCGGGGCGAAGTCGTGCTTGAAGCGCTGGACCATGCCGAGGCCGAAGCCGCCGCCAAGGCGCTTGGTGAGCTGGACGGCACCAGCTACCGCAGCTTCAACATGCTGATCGCCGATGCGGAAAAGGCTTACTGGCTCCGCAATGAAGCAACGGAAGACGGCGAAATCGATATTTTCGAGATCCCCGAAGGGGTCTCGGTTTTCACGGCATACGACGTCAATGATCCGGACAGCCCCCGCGTGCGGCGGGCCCTGCCGCGCTTCCGCATCGCGGACGTGCCGGATCCGGAGGGTGACGACTGGGCTGGCTGGGAGAGGTTGCTCGCCGACCGGACACGTGCGGTCTCGGGTGAATATGGCTCCGCGCTCAATCTCGATAACGGCGCCGGATTCGCCACCGTATCCTCATCCCTGATTGCCTTGCCGAGCGACCCGGGCCGCAATCCGGTCTGGCGTTTCGCCCCCGGCCGACCGGACGAATCCGAATTCTCCCCTGTCGATCTGTCGGACTAAACCGGTGACCCAGGAGAAACCCGCCAAACGCAAACCGAAGAGCGCGCCACTATCGAGCGATGCCATCATTGCGGCCGCCATCGATTTGCTGGACCGGGAGGGGCTGGATAATTTCTCCATCCGCAACATCGCCAAGGCGCTCGGCGTCTATCCCACAGCGCTCTATTGGCATGTGCCGAACCGCCATCACCTGATTGCCCGACTGATCGCCTCCCTGTTTGCCGATGTGCTGCCCGAGCCTGATCCGGACTGGCAGGTCTGGCTGAAGGCCCTGTTCCGGCGCTACCGGGACGTGGTGCGCGCGCATCCGAACATATCCCCCCTGATCGGCGGCCATCTGGTCTCCAGCGCCAGCGTCGACCTGAATCTGGTTGAAGGCATTCTTGCCACCCTCGCCCGGGCCGGGTTCGCGGGTGAGGATCTGGTCGCCGCTTATAACGCCGTGATTACCGGCCTGTGTGGCTATGCCACCCAGGAATTCGCCCATGTCTTCCCCGACCCGGACGGCGATCTGGAAGCCTCCCTCACGGCCAGCGTCGAAGAAGCAGACCCCGCGCTTTACCCGACCCTCGCCGCCGAACGTCACCGCTTGCTGAACAGGGCTCTGGTGCTGCGCTGGCAGAACGGAACCGAGGCCTCCCTGGAGCCGGGTTTCGAGATGTTCACGGACGCCTTGATCGCAGGCCTGGCGCAAAAAGCCAAACACGCCAACACTCCCGAATAGCTTCTATTGTACGCCGTACAATAATGTGATTTCCTCCAACCCGGAGCATGATCCACATTCACTATCGGGAGCGGACAGTGGCGGCTGAACTCAACAAAACCGGCGGAACATTCGGCACTCATGGCGGGCCGATCGACGTTTTCTATACGCCGGACGGCGGCAAGCGCCATCCGGTGGTCTCCCATGGCAAGGGCGCCTGGATCTGGGATACGGACGGGCGGCAATATCTTGATGCCTGCTGCGGGCCGGTGGCGACCAATATCGGCCACGGCAACGAACGCGTCATCGCCGCCATGATGGATCAGGCGCAGAAGATCTGTTTCGCCGGGAAGCCGCATTTCGAGAACCAGCCCAATATCGACCTCGCCGATCTGGTGACAAAGCATGCCGGGCCGGGCTTCGAGCGCGCTTTCATCTGCTCCGGCGGATCGGAAGCGAACGAAGCCGCCATCAAGCTGGCGCGGCAATACGCAATCACTCGGGGAGAGACCGCGCGCTGCAAGGTGCTGGGCCGCGATCCCGGCTATCACGGCTCCACCCTCGGCGCCGCCGCGATCAGCGGTGACCCGGCCTCCGAAGCGGTGTTCTCCGGCATGATGCGGGTGATGCCGAAAGTCCCCGCGCCCTTCAACTACCGGCTGCCGGACAATCACGACGCCGACAGCTATGCCCGGCATGCAGCCGCCATGCTGGAGGCGGCCATCCTCGACGAAGGCCCGGAAACGGTGCTGGCCTTCATCATGGAGCCGGTCGGCGGCCTTGCCACTGGCGCGCTGGTGGCGCCCGATCACTATTACAAAGCCGTGCGGGACATCTGCACCAGACACGGCGTTCTGCTTATCTATGACGAGGTGATGTGCGGCGCCGGGCGCACCGGCACTTTCCTCTGTGCCGAGCACTGGCCGGATGCGAAACCGGACATGATCACCCTGGCCAAGGGTATCGCGGCCGGCTATACGCCGCTCGGCCTGGTGCTGGCACCGGCAACCATGGTCGATGCCGTCACCCGCGCCGGCGGCTTCATGCATGGCCATACCTATGTCGCCAATCCGCTGAGCTGCGCCGTCGGCCATGCCGTGGTGAGTGAGCTGATCGATAACGATCTGATGGCCAATGCGACGAAGATGGGCCAGCGCCTGCGGGCCGGGCTGCGCGACTTGCAGACCCGCAGCGGCATTCTCGGCGACGTGCGTGGCCTCGGCCTGCTGAACGCCATCGAGATTGTCCGGGACAAGGAAACCAAGGAAATCCTGCCCGCCACCCTGAAGGCAGTCTACCGCCTGATCGAGATCGGCATGCAGCATGGCCTGCTGCTCTATTCCCGGCGCACGGCGGACGGCAAATATGGCGAGTGGCTGATGGTCACCCCGCCCCTCACCGTCACCGAAGACGAGGTGGACGAAATCGTCATCCGCCTCGGCAAGACTCTCGCCACCTTCGAGAGCGAGCTGGATTAACCCTTTTCATCGGGATGGTTCCCGCCTAGGCTTTGCGTATTCCAAGGGGTGCCCGTACGGGCTGAGAGGCATTGCGCCGACCCTTCGAACCTGATCCGGGTTATGCCGGCGTAGGGATGGAAACGCGTTACCGCTCTTGCAGTCATACGCACCCCATTTATCCTGAAGCCTCCCCGGATCTCTGTGCAACCGACTGCAAGGGATCCATCTGATGAACAAGCACTCCCCCATCGCCGCCGTCACCACGGGACCGCTACCGGCCTCGCGCAAGATCTATGTGCCCGGCAGCATCCACCCCGATATCCGCGTACCGATGCGCGAAATCGCCGTGCACCCGTCCGCCGGAGAGCCGCCGGTGACGGTCTATGACCCGTCCGGCCCCTATACCGACGCCGACGCGCATATCGATATCGAGGCTGGGCTGCCCGCATTGCGCCGGGACTGGATCATGGCCCGCGGCGATGTCGAGACCTATCAGGGCCGTGTCGTGAAGCCGGAAGATAACGGCAATGTCGGCGACGCCAATCTGGTGACGGAGTTCGGCGCGGTCCAGCCACCGCTGCGCGCCAAAGCGGGAAAGCGTCCGACCCAGCTTGCCTATGCCAGGGCCGGTATCGTGACGGCGGAAATGGAATTCGTCGCTATCCGCGAGAACCAGCTCCGTGAAGAGCTGAAACAGACCGCGCGGGACGGCGAGGATTTCGGCGCCGCCATCCCCGACGTCGTGACACCCGAATTCGTGCGGGACGAGATAGCCCGTGGCCGGGCCATCATCCCGGCGAACATCAACCATCCGGAAACCGAGCCCATGGCCATCGGGCGGAACTTCCTGGTCAAGGTGAACGCCAATATCGGCAATTCCGCCGTTACCTCCTCCGTCGCGGACGAGATCGACAAGATGGTCTGGGCCATCCGCTGGGGCGCGGACACGGTGATGGATCTCTCCACCGGGCGGAACATCCACAATATCCGCGAATGGATCATCAGGAACTCGCCCGTCCCGATCGGCACCGTGCCGCTTTATCAGGCGCTGGAGAAGGTCGACGGCATTCCGGAAGCGCTGACCTGGGAGGTCTATCGCGACACGCTGATCGAGCAATGTGAACAGGGTGTCGATTACTTCACCATCCATGCCGGCGTCCGCCTTCCCTTCATCCCGCTCACCGTGGACCGGGTTACCGGGATCGTCAGCCGGGGCGGCTCGATCATGGCGAAATGGTGCCTGGCCCATCACAAGGAGAGCTTCCTCTACGAGAATTTCGAGGAAATCTGCGAGATCATGGCCGCCTATGACGTTTCCTTCTCGCTCGGGGACGGGCTCAGACCGGGCTCCATTGCGGACGCCAACGACAAGGCACAGTTCGCCGAACTGGAGACGCTGGGACAGCTCACCAAGATCGCCTGGAAGCATGACGTTCAGGTGATGATCGAAGGCCCGGGTCATGTGCCGATGCACAAGATCAAGGAGAACATGGACAAGCAGCTGGAGGTCTGCGACGAGGCCCCGTTCTATACGCTTGGCCCGCTGACCACCGATATTGCACCGGGTTACGATCACATCACCAGCGGCATCGGCGCCGCCATGATCGGCTGGTTCGGCTGCGCCATGCTGTGCTACGTGACGCCGAAGGAGCATCTCGGCCTGCCGGACCGGGACGACGTGAAGACCGGCGTGATCACCTACCGCATCGCCGCCCACGCAGCGGACCTGGCGAAAGGCCATCCCGGGGCGCAACGGCGGGACGATGCGCTGTCACGGGCGCGCTTCGATTTCCGCTGGGAGGATCAGTTCAATCTGTCTCTCGACCCGGAAACCGCGCGTGATTTCCATGACCAGACCCTGCCGAAGGAAGCGCACAAGACAGTGCATTTCTGCTCCATGTGCGGGCCGAAATTCTGCTCCATGCGGATCTCGCACGAGCTGAAGGACGAGGCGAAACAGGGCATGGAAACCATGGCCGAGCTGTTCCGTGACAAGGGAAGCGAGATCTATCAGGCACCGGAAAGCAAAAGCGTCTGAGGAGCACCAGCACCAGACAAAAAACCGGCCCTGGATATCCAGGGCCGGTTTTTCATTTGCATCGCAGTCCGCAGACGGCATGCAGATTACATTGAGCGCACCTTTTCAAGGAAGACATCCACCTGCCCGTTCAGGTCCTGGGCTTGGGAAGAGAGGTTGCCGGCAACACCAAGGACATTCTGAGCCGACTGCCCGCTTTCATCGGCGGCTTGTGTCACGCCATTGATGTTTTGGGAAACCTCCCGCGTTGCCGCGGCCTGCTCCTCAACGGCGCTTGAAATGGTTGTCCCGATTTCGTTCACCTTGCTGATGATCTGGGCAATTTCACCGATCGAGCCTGCCGTGGTCTGGCTGGTTTCCTGGATTTCCTTGATTTGCAAACCGATCTCCTCGGTCGCCTTGGCCGTCTGGGTAGCAAGGCTTTTCACCTCGGATGCCACAACGGCAAAGCCTTTACCGGCTTCACCTGCGCGGGCCGCTTCGATCGTCGCATTCAGGGCCAGCAGGTTTGTCTGCTCCGCAATATCCGCAATGATCTTCGTGATCTCGCCGACCTTCTGCGCTGCCGTCAAAAGGTCCGCCACCATCTTTTCCGATTTGCTGGCCGCATCCACGGCAGAGCCGACAGCCTGGGTGGATTCAGAAATCTGTCGGGCAATCTCGTCAACGGACGCGGAAAGCTGTTCGGTCGCCGCGGAAACCGTGGAAGCCTGCTGGCGGCCCTGCTCCGCATTCGCGGCCAGTGTCTGCGCTGTAGTTTCCATTTCCGCCGCCGACATGGAAACGGTTTCCACCGTTCGCTTCACACCCTGCTCGAACTCGTTGGCCAGCCGCGCATTCTCGTCCTTCCGCCCCGTAATGTCGGTGGCGAATTTCACGACCTTGATCGGGTTACCGCTCGGATCGAGAATCGGATTGTACGAAGCCTCGATCCAGACTTCCCTGCCACCCTTGCCGAGACGTTTGTACTGACCGGCCTGGAATTCTCCGTGCCGCAGCTTGTTCCAGAAGGCTTCATAGTCCGCGCCTGCCTTTTCCGCAGGTTCGACCAGCATGCTGTGATGCTTGCCCACGATCTCGTCGAGGCGATAACCAACCGTGTCCAGGAAGTTTTTATTAGCCGTGAGAATCGTACCGTCGAGTGCAAACTCGATCACGGCAAGAGAACGCCCGATGGCCTCTACTTTCCCGTAGGCTTCTACGTTTTCCAGCGTCTTCGTCGTGATATCCGTCGCGTATTTAACGATCCGGAAGGGAACACCCCGCGCATTCAGCAGCGGGTTATAGGAAGCTTCGATCCAGATCTCGCGACCGCCCTTGCTGATCCGCTTGAACTGCGCCTGCTGGAATTCACCAGCGGCGAGTTTCTTCCAGAATTCTTTGTATTCTGCACTGTTCCGGTATTCCGGCTCGACAAACATACTGTGGTGCTTGCCCACGACTTCTTCGAGCCGGTATCCCATCGTCTTCAGGAAATTCTCGTTCGCGGTCAGAATCGTGCCATCTGTCTTGAATTCGATAATGGCCTGGGATTTATCCAAGGCGGCGAGTTTGGCCGCGAGGCTTCCACCAAAGAGCGTAATCGACATGCCGTTAAATCCTTATAAACCAGCTATTAACCCTAGATCCAAGTGTCTTTTTCTGTCCGTTTCCTACGGCTGAAACTTGATATTGGATTACAAATCACATAATTCACTACTCATGTATTAATATTCGAATTTCTGTGAATAGTAGCTGAAGACAGGCGTTTCAAAGGAAGACTGCCATACCCGCTTCCCTGATTGTGTTTGTCTGGCCTTATGGTTATATGGAGCGCGTATATCCTGCCGCTCCGGTGTGCAGGCTGTCTGCATTCCGGAAACTGACCGCCAGTCATACAGGCGGGGAACCCCATGGCACGACGCAGAAAAGTTTACGAAGGTAAGGCAAAGGTCCTTTATGAAGGTCCCGAGCCCGGCACCCTGATCCAGTATTTTAAAGATGACGCCACCGCTTTCAATGCGGAAAAGCAGGGCATCATTACCGGCAAGGGCGTGCTGAATAACCGCATCAGCGAATATCTGATGACCCGCCTTTCCGAAATCGGTATCCCGACGCATTTCATGCGCCGCCTCAACATGCGCGAGCAGCTTGTGCGCGAAGTCGAGATCATTCCGATCGAGGTCGTGATCCGCAATGTCGCCGCGGGATCCATCGCCAAACGATTCGGGCTTGAGGAAGGCACTCCCCTGCCGCGTTCGATCATCGAGTATTTTTACAAATCCGATGAGCTTGGCGATCCGATCATCTCCGAAGAGCACATCACCTCTTTCGGCTGGGCCACCCCGCAGGACATTGACGACATCATGGCCCTGTCGCTCAGGGTGAATGACTTCCTTTCAGGTCTGTTTATCGGTGTCGGCCTGCGTCTGGTCGATTTCAAACTCGAATTCGGCCGGCTCTATACCGAAGACACGCTGCAGATCGTCCTTGCCGACGAAATCAGCCCGGATAATTGCCGGCTGTGGGACTCGGAAACGAATGAGAAGCTGGACAAGGACCGGTTCCGTCAGGATCTCGGCGGTGTCCGCGAGGCCTATCAGGAAGTTGCGCGCCGTCTTGGCGTACTGCCAGAAGCCGGCCCAATGGACCTCAAGGGTCCGAAAGCCATCCAGTAAACAAGCCTAACAGGCATAATGGTCCAAGTAATGGTGAGAGCATGAAAGCCACTGTCCATGTCACGCTGAAAAACGGCGTTCTCGATCCGCAAGGCAAAGCCATCGAGCATGCGCTCGGTGCGCTTGGCTTCAATGGAGTCAATCAGGTGCGCCAGGGCAAGTTCCTGGAACTTGATCTGAGCGAAACCGATAAGGACAAAGCACGGGCGCAAGTCACGGACATGTGCGAAAAGCTGCTGTCCAACACCGTTATCGAAAACTATACGGTCGAGATCGAGGATTAAGGGCATCTCGTGAGCGCCCTCCGCCTGATCCGCCTTGCCGACGCCCCGCATCAGCTTGAAACCATTGCGATATGGAATCATGCGGAATGGGGTGCGGCACAGGGCTACACGCGCGAAGATTCGGCCGCCTGGTTCCGGGAAATGCTGCGAAACCCGAGTGAGGAATGCGTCATGGCTGAACGTGACGGCAGCATCCTCGGCATGGCGTCCCTCGTCGATCACGACCTTGATCAGCGCCCCGATCTGGTGCATTGGCTGGCCAGCGTCTATGTCCTGCCGGAACATCGCGGCCACGGCATAGCCGGAAAGCTCGTGAGGGCGGTGGAACAGGAAGCCGAAGCGCGCGGCATCTCCCGGCTTCACCTCTACACAAATACCGCCGAATCCCTCTACACCCGGCTTGGCTGGACCATCTCGGAGCGCTTCAGCAAGAAGGGCAAGGAGTTCACCCTGATGGTGAAGGATCTGTCATCCTAGAGCGCCGACAGATGCTCGATCAGGATCGACGTGCCGAGGCCTATCAGAGCTAAGCCGCCAAATGTCTCGATCACCCGCCCGAAACGGCGGCTGAGGAACCGGCCGGCGAGAATTCCGGTCGAACTCATGACCATGGTCGCCAAGCCGATCGCCAGTGCGATAACGACGATATTTACCTCCAGAAAAGCCAGGGACACGCCAACCGCCATCGCGTCTATCGATGTGCCAATGGCCGTTCCGACGATGGCCCAGTGTGAGGCTGGCTGTGCCTCATCCTCCTCACTGCGCGGGCCGACAGCCTGCAGGATCATGTGAGCGCCTACGGCAAAAAGCAGACCAAACGCGATCCAGTGGTCCACTGCCTGAACGAACTGGCTGGTGGCAACGCCCATCGCCCAGCCGATCACCGGCGTGATTGCTTCAACAGTGCCGAATATCGCGCCGGTTTTCAGCGCCCGGCCAAAACTCGGCCGGTGCGAAGCCGCACCCTTTCCAAGCGACGCGATGAACGCATCCACGGACATGCTGACGGCAAGAATACCGATAGAAAGCGGAGACATCTGAATTTCCCGAGGGCGGATCCGGACGATTTATGGATTCCGCCCGCAGAATCCGATCGCCACGGTCTCGCAAGGCCTTGAAGGCTGGACACACCACGCGGAAGATCTCCGCGAGCCTGTTGACATGCCCCCGCCGAACATGGCGGTCGCTACTCCCCGAGCCACAGCAGATAGCAACGGAGCCCCGGGCAATCAAGCAAACAGTCTGTGAAAAGCGGCCGGGCCGCCAACTTGCACCATCAGGCTATCGAATAACGGTTCTTGCCGTTCTTCTTCGCGTCATACATGGCTTTATCCGCACGCTTTATAAGCGATTCCGGTGTGTCCGAAGCACCGTTGAAAAAGGCGATCCCCACACTGGCCCCGATATTCGTGCCGCCTTCATCGAACTTGAATTCATCGGCGAAACTGCTCAGCAGCCGATCCGCCAGCGGCACCACCACATCGCGGAACCCTAATCCCGTCAGCAGAATCAGGAATTCGTCGCCGCCGATCCGGGATACCGTATCCACCTCACGAAAACACCCGCTCATACGCTGTGCGGCTTCCTTCAGAACCTGGTCCCCCGCATCGTGACCATAGGTATCGTTGACCGGCTTGAAGCCATCCAGGTCGACATAGAAAACCGCCATCAGGGTCTGGCTGCGCGCGGCCTGCGCCATGGCCTGTTGCAACCGGTCGTGACAAAGTCGCAGCGTTGGCAGTCCCGTCAGACTGTCATGATTGGCCAACTCCGCCATTTTCTTCTCGGACTCGGCAAGTCGCACCGCCAGCGTTTCAAGCTCTCCGGCCTGCCGCGCCATCCGCTCTTCACGATCCCGCAATTCGAGGACCTGCATCTCCAGCTCCTCGCGGCTGCGCATCTGGCTCCGCTCGAGCTCCACCCGGTCGGTGATTTCATAGACCCAGCCGAGAACACATTCCTCGCCGTGATAGGAAAACGATCGGCAGGAAATCAGCGCCCAAAAGTGATGACCGTCTTTTCTGACCAGTTCCACCTCTTCATTTTCAACAGCACCGGCTTTTGTCATTTTCTCGATAATCCGGCTGCGAATGGCCGGATCGGCATAATGGTCTCCCGCTTGCGTGCGCTGGAGTTCCGCCTCGGACAGTCCAAGCAGCTCGCAGATTTTTTTATTGCAGTACCGCCGGCGCCCATCCTGCCCGACAATATTCACCCCAACGGGACTATTATCGAGAATTTGCTCAATATGGCGCTCCTGCAAGCGGCGCACCTTTTCAGGCAAAGTTTGTTCGGGGGTATCCTTGAAGCTGAAGAGGTAACCGATCCTCTCGATTGGCTGCCCACGCACCTCGCAGACCGCATCGCCGGAGCCGATTCTCTGGTAATCGAATGCCCTTCGAGCGCTGACGGCCTCGCACAGAGCACCGGACCAGCCACCCGCGTCGTCATGCGCTCCGTCGAGCATGGCAAAAAGCACATCCATAGACAGGCCGACCGGAGAGCCGTTCAGCATCGGCCCGAAAAGCCTCATGAAAGGGGGATTGGCGGCGCGGACTTTCTGATGCTCATCCACCAGCAACACACCATGATCCATGGCGTTGAGAATCGTTTCAATCAAAGCGGTACTATCCGCATAATCGACGTCGATTTTCTCCAGCAAAACCGCCCCCGTCTTTCACCAGCACTTACTTCTGTTACGTCCGCTGGTTGCTGCACTCTATTATTCGGGTTTCGCGAAAATCAACCTATTACGTACAATCAGGGACGATGCACCCCTCGCGTAGAAAAGGCTGAAAAAGCTTCACCAGCCATCGGCATGCCTGTGTCCCGGCTTGCACTTCAGCGCGGCCTCCCGTACTTTCCGCCGCGCCGATCCAGCCCCAAATAAGAGGCCCCTGCGTTGAAATCAGCGATCATCGTCTTCCCAGGCACGAACAGAGAGCGCGACATGGCGATCGCGCTCGAAAAAGCGAGCGGCACGGCGCCGTTCATGGTGTGGCACAAAGACAGCGAAATCCCGGATGTGGACCTGATCGTGGTTCCCGGCGGTTTCTCTTACGGCGACTATCTGCGCGCCGGTGCCATGGCCGCCCATTCTCCCGTGCTGCGCAGCCTGAAGGAAAAGGCGAACAAGGGCACGCCGGTGATGGGCGTATGCAACGGCTTCCAGGTGCTGACAGAAACCGGCCTGCTGCCGGGCGTGCTGATGCGCAATGCCGGCCTCAAGTTCATCTGCCGCAATGTCGGCCTGAAGGTCGAGACCAGCCAGTCTCTCTTCACCGGCGGCTATGAGGACGGGCAGGTGCTGTCGATCCCGGTGGCCCACAATGACGGCAACTATTTCGCCGACAATGAGACGCTGGACCGGATCGAACAGAACGGTCAGGTCGCGTTCCGCTATGTCGACGAAGACGGCGCGATGACCGAGGCCGGAAACCCGAACGGCTCCGCCCGCAACATCGCCGGCGTGTTCAACAAGGACAAGACGGTGCTCGGCTTCATGCCGCACCCGGAAAACGCAATAGACAGCGCTGTCGGCAATACCGACGGGCGCGGCCTCTTCGACGGACTGGTGAGGGCCCTCTCGTGAGCATTTCCAATACGGCTATCACCCCGGAAATCGTCGCCGAACACGGCCTTTCCGAAGACGAATATGCAAGCATCCTGAAGATCCTCGGCCGCGAGCCGAACATGACGGAACTTGGCGTTTTCTCTGCCATGTATTCCGAGCATTGTTCCTACAAGAGCTCGAAGAAATGGCTGAAGACGCTGCCGACAGAAGCGCCGCACGTCATCCAGGGTCCGGGCGAGAATGCCGGCGTGATCGATATCGGCGACGGCGAGGCTGCCGTCTTCAAGATCGAGAGCCACAACCACCCGAGCTTCATCGAGCCCTATCAGGGCGCGGCGACCGGCGTTGGCGGCATCCTGCGCGATGTCTTCACCATGGGCGCGCGGCCGATTGCCAACCTGAACGCCCTGCGTTTCGGCAGCCCGGATCATCCGAAGACCCGGCATCTGGTCGGTGGTGTGGTCGCCGGCATTGCCGGTTATGGCAACTGCATGGGCATTCCGACAGTCGCGGGTGAAGTGAACTTCCACCCGGCCTATAACGGCAACATCCTGGTCAACGCCATGACCGTCGGCCTCGCCCCGGCGGACCGGATCTTTTATTCGGCCGCAGCCGGTGCCGGAAACCCGGTGATCTATGTCGGCGCCAAGACCGGCCGCGACGGCATTCACGGCGCGACCATGTCCTCGACCGAGTTCAACGAAGATTCCGAAGAGAAGCGCCCCACGGTTCAGGTCGGCGATCCATTCACCGAAAAATTGCTGCTGGAAGCCTGCCTGGAGCTGATGGCGACCGATACCATCATCGCCATTCAGGATATGGGCGCTGCCGGCCTCACCTCTTCTGCCGTGGAAATGGCTGGCAAGGGTGGCCTCGGCATCGAGATGGACCTGGCCAAGGTTCCGGCCCGCGAAGAGAACATGACGCCCTATGAGCTAATGCTCTCCGAGAGCCAGGAGCGCATGCTGATCATCCTGAAGCCGGATGCGGCATCCGAGGCCGAGGCCCGGGCGATCTTCGACAAGTGGGAGCTGGACTTCGCCGTTATCGGTACGCTGACCACCACGGGCCATCTGGTTCTGAAGATGGGCGACGAGCTGGTCGGCGACATTCCGATCGCGCCGATGGTCGACGAATCCCCGGAATATGACCGCCCGTGGGAGCAGACACCCGCCGCCCCGATCGTCGACGCCGCGAGCGTTCCGGCACCCGCCAGCCTGACCGGGAAGCTGAAGGATCTGATCGGCAGCCCCGATCTCTGCAGCCGCCGCTGGGTCTGGGAGCAGTACGATCACCTGATCATGGGCGACACGGCGATCCGTCCCGGCGGCGATGCGGCCATGGTGCGTGTGCGCGACAGCAAGAAGGGCCTCGCCCTCACCGTCGACTGCACGCCGCGCTATGTGAAGGCCGATCCCGAGACCGGCGGTGCGCAGGCAGTTGCCGAGACCTGGCGGAATATCACCGCGACCGGCGCCAAGCCGCTTGCGATCACCAACAACATGAATTTCGGCAACCCGCAGAAGCCGCAGATCATGGGACAGTTCGTCGGTGCCATCAACGGCATGCGGGCGGCCTGCAACGCCCTCGACTACCCGGTCGTCTCCGGCAATGTCTCGCTCTACAACGAGACCGAAGGCGCCGCGATCCTGCCGACACCGGTGATCGGCGGCGTTGGCGTCATCGCCGACATCGAAAAGCGCGGCACGGTCGCCTTCAAGGCGGCTAACGAAGCGATTATCGTCATCGGCGAGACCACGGGTTGGCTCGGCCAGTCCATCTATCTCCGTGAAGTCGAAGGCCGCGAGGAAGGCGCTCCGCCGCCGGTCGATCTCGCGCTGGAGAAAAAGAACGGCGATTTCGTTCGCGGCCTGATCGAATCAGGCGCGGTGACGGCCTGTCACGATGTGTCCGACGGCGGTCTCGCCATCGCGCTCGCGGAAATGGCCCTCGGCGCAAAGGGACTCGGCGCGGATATTACGCCGGAAGACGGCATCGCCGCTCATGCCTGGGCCTTCGGCGAGGATCAGGCGCGCTATGTGGTCACCGCCAAGGACGCGGACGGGATTCTGAAAGCCGCGGCGGATGCCGGAGTTCCGGCGACCGTCATTGGCAAGACAACCGGCACTGGTGAATTGAAACTCGGCACCGGTGACTCCATATCCGTCTCAATGCTACGGTCCCAGTTCGAAGGATGGCTGCCGGACTACATGGCGGCCTCCTGAGAACGACACGACAAGAAACCCGAACGGGAACAAGGATAAGAACGCATGGCAATGGAAGCCGGAGAGATAGAACGCCTCATCAAGGAGACGTTCCCCGACGCCCAGGTCACGATTGAAGATTTGCGTGGGGATGGCGATCACTACGCCTGCCACGTACTGTCTACCGCCTTCGAGGGCAAGACGCGTATTCAGCAGCACCAGATGGTTTATGCGGCCCTACAGGGCCGGATGGGCAACGAGCTGCACGCCCTCGCCCTGCAGACCGGCACGCCGGCCTGAACGAACGAGCATTACCCCCTAACCCGACGGCACACGGACCCATGAAAGGACCACGCCATGCTTGACGAAAATACCCGCCAGAGAATCCAGGACGAAATCAGCGGCACGGATGTCGTTCTCTTCATGAAGGGCACGCCTGTCTTCCCGCAATGCGGCTTCTCCGCCGCCGTTGTCGGCGTGTTGAGCCATGTCGGCGTGAAATTCAAGGGCATCAACGTCCTTGAAGATCCGGCCGTGCGCGAAGGCATCAAGGAATTCTCCAACTGGCCGACCATTCCGCAGCTCTACGTGAAGAATGAGTTTGTCGGCGGCTGCGACATCATCCGCGAGATGTATGAAACCGGCGAACTGCTGGAAATGTTCAACAGCAAGGGCGTCGACGCGCAGATCAGCGCTGACGCTTAAGCTGATACCTTATTCATCCGTTTCCCGGACTTGATCCGGGATCTTGATAATCGAAGAGCGACTCTTTCGGCAGCAGGTCCCGGATCAAGTCCGGGAAACGGTGAGAATGAAAAAGGCCGGCGATAAGCCGGCCTTTTTCTATGCCCGTCCTCACTTGGTCGGGTCGCACGTGTCCTGCAGCAGCACCTGCTCGCCTTCGTGGATGCTGAGCACACGGTCACTTTCCTGGAAGCGGAGCGTCAGCACAGCGCCTTCACCCGGCTCCTTCGTTACCGTGCTCTGTTTGAAGTTGCAGAGGTAACCAACGAGGCCGAGGGCGACGGTCTCGAGCTTTCCATCGACCGGTGCCGAGGCAGCCCCCTTCTCGATCGATATGACATCACCGTCCTCGCCAATCCCAACCTGAAGGAAGGTGACGAGCGCGGTCGCGTTGACAATGCTATTCTTGTTGACGGGTAAATCAGCGGCCTGGCCCGACACACCGCCGACAAGAACGAGCGCCAACACACCTGGAACCACTTTCAGAAACATTCTCTTGCTCCCTTGCGCCACCGGACGGCCTCTGTTCGGCGACGACCCGGCAGACGCTTCATCAGCGTTTCATTTCCTTAGAAATGCCAGCCGCCAAGCTCGGGGTTTTTCCGCGTCATTTGCGGTCAGCGTCAAAATTATTACGCCGAAAAACAAAGACGCGGTAATTATTTTGGCTGCCAAGCAACACGAGAACGAGAGCAAGTCTTAAGTGACTTGAATACTTGCATGCAGGCCAGAAGCCGTCCGGATCACCGGTCGTTTTCTATACCTGCTTCACGCGTCGTGGACGAAACAGCCGGCCGTCGATGGCCAGCAGCCCGACCGCGATCAACCCCATCCCGGCAAAATGGCTCGGCGCCAGAGTCTCGCCAAGGAACGTCACGCCAAGCAGGATGGCGCTGACTGGCACAAGCAACGTGACCAGCAGCAGGTTCATCGCCCCTGCCCGCTTCAGCAGTTCGAAATACAGAATATAGGCAAAGGCCGTGCATAGCAGGGCCAGACCGATGAGTGCGGCGATGGTTGTTCCGCTCGGTACGGGCAAGGTCCAGGGCTTATCGACGAGGATCACAGCCGGTATCATCAGAATGGTGGACGCCGTCACCTGACCCGCCGCGGTTTGAGCGGGCTTGACGCCCATCCCCTTGAAGCGTCTCCCGAAAACACCGCCACAGGCATAACTCAGTGCCGCTCCCAGAAGCGCGAGCTGGCCGATAAGCGTGCCGGAGAACCCTTCCAGCACATCATCACCGATCATCAACGCAACACCACCAAAACCAAACACCACGCCAAACACGCGCAGTGGGGTGATGCGTTCATCGTCGGTCATGAAATGCGCCACCAGAACCCCGAAGATCGGCGTGGCGGCGAGGAAGATCGAGGCAAGGCCGCTGGCGATCTGGGTCTGGCCGAAGACAATCAGGGAAAACGGCACGGCATTGTTCAGCAAGCCCATGAACAGGAATGCCCGCAGGATCTTCC
>NZ_CAXBDC010000098.1:0-16870 GCF_963974195.1 uncultured Nisaea sp. | reverse complement strand
GAAATCGCGGTTGATCTCTTCCAGTTCCAGCACGTCTTCATAGGGCACGTTGGCTTCCGCCAGCAGCACGTTCATGTGCCCCGGCATGCGGCCCGCGACCGGGTGGATGGCGTAGCGCACTTTCACGCCCTTTGCCTTCAGGATATCGCCCAGCTCCCGCAGGGCATGCTGTGCCTGCGCCACCGCCATGCCGTAGCCCGGCACGATGATGACGGAGGAGGCGTTCTCCATGATGAAGGCCGCATCGTCGGCGCTGCCGGATTTCACCGACTTGTCGCCACCGGGACCGCCCATCGCCGCCGCTGTGTCGCCGTCGGCACCGAAGCCGCCGAGGATCACGCTGAAGAAGGAGCGGTTCATGCCCTTGCACATGATGTAGCTGAGGATCGCGCCGGAGGAGCCGACAAGCGCCCCCGTGATGATCAGCAGCGAGTTGCCGAGGGTGAAGCCGATACCGCAGGCGGCCCAGCCGGAATAGGAGTTCAGCATCGAGATCACGACCGGCATGTCGGCGCCGCCGATCGGGATGATGATCAGGATGCCCAGCACCAGAGCGAGCACGAAGACGGCCCAGAAGGCGGCCGGGCTCTGGTCGATACAGAGCCAGAGAACCAGCACGACCATAAGCAGGCCGAGTGCCGCGTTCAGCGGATGCTGGCCGGAGAAGGTGACGGGTGCGCCGGACAGGATGCCCTGCAGCTTGCCGAAGGCGATGATCGAGCCGGTGAAGGTCACCGCACCGATGGCGAGGCCGACGGCCATTTCCACCAGAGAGCCGACGGCGATGTTACCGGGCGTGCCGATACCGTAGGCCTCGGGCCGGAAGAATGCGGCCGCGGCGACGAAACAGGCGGCGAGACCGACCAGGCTGTGGAAGGCCGCGACGAGCTGCGGCAGAGCCGTCATCTCGATCTTGCGGGCGATGAAGGCACCGATGGAGCCACCGATGACGATGCCGGCGAGGATGGTGCCGTAGCTCATCACTTCAGGCATGGCGACGGTGGTCAGGATGGCAATTACCATACCCGCGATGCCGAACATGTTGCCCTGTCGGGCACTGTCCGGCGAGCTGAGGCCCTTCAGCGCCATGATGAAGCAGACGCTGGAGATCAGGTAAAGGACGGCGGAGAGATTCTCGGTCATGTCTATATCCCCCGCCTCAGCGCTTTTTCTTGAACATGGAGAGCATGCGCTGCGTGACGATGAAGCCGCCGAAGATATTCACCGACGCCAGCACCACGGCACAGAAGCCCATGATCTGGGAAAAGTTCGTTTCCGCCGGACCGGCGGCGATCAGGGCGCCGACGATGATCACGGAGGAGATTGCGTTGGTCACGCCCATCAGCGGCGAATGCAGCGCCGGTGTGACCCGCCAGACGACGTAATAGCCGACGAAGCAGGCCAGGATGAAAACCGTGAAAAGCGAGATGAAGCTGTAGGGGCCGGAATGGGTGGCCTCTGCGACCTGGTGGGCGACCCCGCCCGCATCCGTTGCGAACTGGGCCATTTCTCCGGCCAGGCTCGCGGCCTGTTCGGCGAGGGCTTTCGCCTTCTGTTCAATCTGGGTGGCATCCATGGTCAGGCATCCCCCTCTTTATCGGAACCGGCTGCTGGTGCTGTCGCCGACGCTGCCGCTGAAGTCTCTGTCGAGGCTTTCGGCTTTGCGGGCGCCTTGGCGGTTTTCGCTGCTGGTTTGGCGGCTGTTTTCGGTGCCGCGGCCTTGCGCGGCTTGGCGGCGGCTTTCGCGGCAGGCTTTGCCGCCGGTTTCGCCGTGGTTTTTTCCGCCGCGACCGCCTGAACGGCCGGGTGCACGACCTTGCCGTCCTGGGTAATCAGCGAGCCTTTCACGATCTCGTCCTCGAGATTGATCTTCAGGCTCTTGGCTTCGGCATCATAAAGCGGCGTCAGGAAGTTCAGCACGTTCTTGGCATAAAGCGCGCTGGCATCGACGGCGATCCGGCTCGGCACGTTGGCATGGCCGACAATGGCGACGCCGTGCTTGCGCACCACTTTGCCATATTCGGAGAGCGGACAGTTGCCGCCCTGCTCGACGGCGAGATCGACGATCACCGAGCCCGGCTTCATCGTTTTCACCATCTCCTCGGTGATGAGCACCGGCGCCGGGCGTCCGGGAATCAGCGCCGTGCAGATGACGATATCCTGCTTCTTCAGCGTTTCCGCGATCAACTCCGCCTGCTTCTTCTTGTAGGCGTCACTCATTTCCTTGGCGTAACCGCCGGCGGTTTCCGCTTCCTTGAACTCCTCGTCCTCGACCGCGACGAAGGTGCCGCCGAGGCTTTCGACCTGCTCCTTGGAGGCCGGACGCACGTCAGTCGCCGAGACCACGGCGCCAAGGCGCTTGGCGGTGGCAATGGCCTGCAGACCGGCAACACCGGCGCCCATGACGAGAACACGGGCCGGCGGCACGGTGCCGGCAGCGGTCATCATCATCGGGAAGGCGCGGCCGAACTCGTTGCAGGCATCCAGCACGGATTTGTAGCCGGCGAGGTTTGCCTGGCTGGAGAGCACGTCCATGCTCTGCGCCCGGGTGATCCGGGGGACCATTTCCAGCGCGAAGGTGGTGATCTTCTTGGCCGCAAGCGCATCGATCAGCGCCCGGTCCTTGTAAGGCTCCATCAGCGAGATCAGGGTCGCGCCGCTTTTCATCAGCGCGATCTCGTCCGCTTCGTTTGCAACCTCGCCGCCGGGGCCGATGGGTTTGCGGACCTTGAGCACGATATCCGCGCTGCCGAGCGCATCTTTCGCGGTCTTGACGATCTTCGCACCTGCGGCCTCGAGAGCTGCGTCCGTGAAGGCCGCGCTCAGACCCGCGCCACTTTCGATGGCAACATCGAAGCCCATGGCGACGTATTTCTTGATTGTATCCGGCGATGCGGCGACGCGCGCCTCGTATGGTCGCCTTTCTTTAGCGATGCCGATTTTCATTCGCGTTTCTCCTGTACGTTCCGCGATCGTTCTCTCGCAGGGCCGACGAAGGCCGAGAGTGCCGCGCTGCAGTAATCATGGCAAGTGCCGGTCTTATCGGATGGTGGATTGTCGCCGGTTTACTTCGACCGTGGCGCGATCCCCCGCCCGACGGTCGGTGACAATGCGGAATGCCTTCTTGCATTGCGGGTCGAGCAGGATCAGTCCCTGCGCCTTGGACTGCTTGCTCTGGCATTCCTGTTTAAGCCGCGTCTCGATTTCGTTCCAGGCGTCGGTGATCCATTGGGCTTCCGCAGCATAATATGTGTCACGTTCAGGGATTGTATCAAACAGGTTGCGTTGCAGCCGCATACGAACCCATGCCGGATAGTCGCCGGGGGGCGCGCTTTCGTCCGGTTTCGGATACGGCGCGAAAGCCGGATCGACAGCACCCGTGAGGGCGAGGCGCTCGGCAAGTTTGTCGGTCCTGTTGGTGTGCACGGCCTTGCGCTGCCGGAAAAAACCATCTCCGAAACAGTCGATGACCGGGTTTCTGCCATACTCATGGAGCGCGACGAGCCGTGGCGTGGTCAGGGTGAGAGGCGGCGCTTTTCCGCCAGTGATGGTGCAGCGCTGACCGGTCGGCACCGTGTCCACCAGGGTCAGCGGCAGGGTGTCGCCCCGTTTCGGATTTGGCGGGAACGATCCGCTCGGTGGTGGCTGGTTGCTGCAAGCCGTAACAAGAAAGAGCACGGCGGCAAGGCTGGCCATGGTCCGGAAATTCATCATGCGGCGCTGTCCAGCCAGATCGTGACCGGCCCGTCATTGATCAGGGAAACCTTCATGTTTGCTCCGAAGCGTCCGGTTTCGACCGGCAGCCCCGCTGCTTTCAGGCATGCACCGAAATGCGCGACGAGGGAATTCGCCAGTTCCGGCGCGGCGGCACCAATGAAGCTCGGCCTGTTGCCCTTGCGTGTGTCGGCGGCAAGGGTGAATTGCGAGACAACCAGCACGCTGCCGCCGATATCAACGACGGAACGGTTCATCTTGCCATCCTCGTCCTGGAAAATCCGGAGTTTCGCGGTCTTGCCGGCCAACCGTTCGGCTTCGGCCTGCCCGTCGCCCTCGACAGCGCAGACCAGCGCCAGCAGACCGGGGCCGATTTCTCCAACCGTGCCGCCGTCAACCCGAACGGCGGCTTCACTCACTCTTTGCAACAGCACGCGCAAAACATCCCCCGTTCCGCGATCCTCATGCTCAATATAGGGGGGGACGTCGGATTCGTCATAGCAAGTGTTTTAGGTGTTGATTTTCCGATTAGCTGTTAGCATTTTCCAAATGCGACTACGCCGCCATTTTGATTGATTGTTTTCAGATAATCAGTCTGTGCTACCAGTACAGCGTCACCGATAGATTCGACACCGTCAAGTGTATCGGAAACGGCTTTGAGTTGGCTTGTTATTCTGTCGGAGATCGTTTGTATCTTTCGAGATACGAGCAACGCTTCAGCTTTTAATTCCAGCATTTTGTTGCGAAGATAATCGTTTGTTGAGCTGTCGGTGTTTGATTGTATTCGAATATTCTGTTCGGCGACTGCTTTGTCTGCGTTGAAGGCAGGGTCTTTACATGTATCAAGCTGTTTTGATGCTTCTTCCTGGTACGATGTAATTTCGGTTCTGAAGAGACTAAGTGCATTATCGGGGTTAGTTTTGGGGCGTTTATCGGTTAATGCGACGGATATTCGTGCGGCCTCCTCGATGACATCTTTAACGGAGGAGGCGTAGGTTGCGGATGCAGTCGGTGATTGCCCTTCGATTTCGGGCTTTCCCGCGCGAAGCTGTTGAGCCGACTCGCGCACGAGAGTTTGCGCTTCTTGAGGATCTGTCTCCATATCCATGAGCTTCCGGGTCGTGGCCAGTTTGGCAAGGACCCGATTTGCGGCTTCAATGCCTGGATCAGTGACCGTTTTGATGGAATCGTTTGCTTCCTCGAACGCGGCATATGCGGAGCACATGTCCTCGTAGGTCATCGTGTCCTTGATTGCCGCTTCGACCGAATATTTCTCGATATCGAACGCCTGACCCTTTGTCACTATCTGTTGATAGACATCCTGCCGACGCTTGTCGATACCGGCAGTGATCACCTGCGTTGCGAGATTCTGGAACATTTCCTGATTATATTCAGCCCGTGTGCCGCTAAGAATTCCCGAGGCGGCGGAGAGTGAACGAGCGGTCGCGGTTGCCGTAAATAGACCGCCGAGAATACCCGCGGCGGTAGCTGCCGAACCAAGAATGAAGTTGGATGAGCTGCGTACGCGTTGAATGTAGCGCTTATAGATTTCGCATCTTTGATTCGCCGCAGCGAGTATGCGCTCCTGAACCCGGTTCCGCCGCTCTCTTAGATTTCCATACTTGTAAAACGCGGCGAAAGCACGATCGAGCCTGCTCGAGTCTGATTTATTGGTGCCATCGCCCTCTTTTCCGCGGTTGGCTTTGTTGTCGGGATCAAGCAGGTCAGCCAGTTCGATCGGCGCGAACTTGTCCGTTTCAATAACCGGGTTTGCGCCAACCAGGGTGACTCGACTATCGACCCAGCCATTGCTCGTCGCGAAATCGGGACTGCAGGAACTTGTGCCCAGAATGAAGCAAATAGCCAACGCCAGTCGATTGGTGCTCGGACTTCTCATTGCCAGTGCTCCCTCGCATCAAGTCGGTCTCAATTATCAATTATAAATAGCAATAAAACATCTGCAATATTTTGTTGAAAATGCGAATTTACTAGGGATTTTATGGGGGCTCACAGTGTGCGGGCTTGAGTGTTTTGAGGGCCGCCAATTCAAGTGCAGAGCGTGACTAAGGTGCTGCCGAATTCATTGAAGGATCGCACTGTCGACGGCATCTGACAGCCGGCCAAGTTGCCCGAAAGCGGAACACCCGGCCTCCGTGAATGGCGGTCGAGGGCGGTTTACTAATGAGTTTTAAGGGTTATTCGTGTATCGGTAGTGTGCGGTTGTTTGACGTGGTTTGCTGGGGGTGATTTTCCGCATCGCCGGGCTGCGGTTAGGGCGCGTTCAGTCCTCGACGTCGTCATCCTCGTCATCTTCGACATCCACCTCGACCGGCACGCCGGGCAATTGCTTGCGGGTGCGGAAAGACAGCGCGGTCTTCACGTGGGAGACGTTCGGTGCCGGGGTGAGGCGGGTGGTCAGGAATTTCTGGAAGGTGTCCCAATCCTTGGCGACCACCTTCAGCAGGAAGTCGGTCTCCCCGGACAGCATGTGGCACTCGCGCACCTCGGGCCAGTCCTCGACCATTTCCTCGAAGGCGACCAGATCGTCCTCGGCCTGGCTGTTCAGGCCGACGAAAGCGAAGATCGTGACCTTGTAGCCGAGCGCCTCCGGATTGACGTCCGCGTGGTAGCCGCGAATGAAACCGGCCTCTTCGAGCGCACGCACGCGCCGCAGGCATGGCGGCGCCGAGATACCGGCGCGATTCGCAAGATCCACGTTGGTCATGCGCCCGTTATCCTGCAGATCGCGAAGGATGCGCCGGTCGATACGGTCGAGTTTGACGCGCCGCATGGCGGATGACTCCTGGTTCGATTGATTGGCCGGCAGCGGAAGGTTTCCCTTGCCGGATATTGCAGTGCAGAATAAAGCAAATCGGATCGTTTGCGCAAGATTGTTACACCTCCTTGTCATATTCGTGCGCAAATATTGTGGTGGAGTATTTTATGGGTTTGCCGGCGGATATGTCGGCCTGGGTCGTCAGTGACGGAACCCGGGGCATGGAGGTGCAGTCGATCGCGCTCGCACGGGCGCTCGGCATTGAACCCGTGATCAAGCGTATCCGCCCGTCCCCGCTGCTGCGCGCCTTTCCGGCATGGGGACGGTGCCGGATGATCCCGCCGAGCGCGGGGGGCGACCAACTCACGCCGCCCTGGCCGGATCTTGTTATCGGGTGCGGGCGCCGCAATGCGGGCGCGGTGCTTTCGATGAAGGCGCGGTCCGGCGGGCACAGCTTTGCCGTACAGATCCAGGATCCGCGAATCGACCCGACGCATTTCGATGCCCTGATTGTTCCGGAACACGATCCGGCGCGGGGCGGCAATGTGATTGTGACCACGGCCTCCCTGAACGGCCTCGCATCCCTTGACCTGCGTGCCGAGGCGAAGCGCTTCGACCGGCTTGTTCTGCCTTTGCCCGGCCCGCGCGTGCTGGTCGCGGTGGGCGGGGCGACACGGCGGCAAAAAGTCGAGGACGCGCTGGCGGACCGGTTTATCGGCCATCTGGAAAAGCTGATCGACGGCGGATGCGGCCTGATGATCACCGCCTCCCGGCGGACACCGGAGCGTCTGGTCCAGGCGCTTGCCGAGCTGGGAGAGGAAGAAGCGGCGGCCTGTTTCTGGAATGGCGAGGGGGAAAACCCCTATTTCGGCTTCATGGGCGCGGCGGATGCGATTGTGGTGACGTCCGATTCCGTGAATATGGTCTCGGAGGCCTGCTCTTCCGGGAAAGGCGTCTATATCGCCGATCTGCTGGCTCCGGCCGGACGGATTGCGGTGTTTCACGAGAATTTGCGGAAGCGCGGGCTGACACGGCCGTTCGACGGGTATGTGGAGCCGTTCCTTTATGAGCCGTTACAGGATGCCGAAGCGGCTGCGGCGCGGGTGGGGGCCATGCTGGAAGGCCATCTGGAACGGCGCAGCCGCTGATGCTCGCAAAAGTACAGCTTAATCCAGCGTGCAGTATGCGCTCACCTTGCTGTTTACGATTTCAGCTTCCGTAAAACCGATGGCACGATAGAAGGCCCGGGCACCCGCGTTCTCTTCCCGGATAACAGGGCGGATTGTTTGGAAGTTCAGCCGTTGCAGCCGTTGCCGCCGTTGCCGCCGTTGCCGCATTTCAGTGAAGAGGGATTTGCCGACACCGCGTTGAGGCCGGTTCAGGCTCACGAAAGTGCTGATATCGCATCGTGCCGGGAGGTCCGGATCGGGCAGGCAGTCCTGTATGCCAAGCAGGGCGCCGGAGGTATCGTCGGTCGCTGCCAGATAGACGGAACGGGCGGGTAGTGTCCGGATGAAGCTTTGCTGGTCCGGTATGGTCATGATCCCGGTGATGGCTGTGAGCCCACCGTCCGCGATAATTGGATTCATCAGATCCGTGATGGCCCAGCATCCAGAGGCTGCACAGCACGGATCTGATAATCGCTTCTGGCTGTTGTCATGTTGCCGTTTCGTTTGGGCGGGGCACGGCGATGCCGAGGATATGATCGATATTTTCCCGGTCGCTCGCCAGAGGGAACAGTCCGCGCCAGATATTGATCTGGTCGATCCTGTCATGGGGCACGGCGCCAACCCAGAAAGTGGGCGCTTTTTCCTGCACGGTCATGTTGAAGCTGTCGAGCATGAAGCGCCGTTCGGTTTTTGCAAATATCTCCGAAGCGAGCTTCCCTGTGGGGTCTCGTCCGACAAGGGAGACATTGCTGGTTCCGTTCAACCTGTACCGATAGTCGAGTGTGCTGTCCGGTGCCCGGATCACGTCCACCAGGAACACCCAGGGAAGGACTTTTCTGGGGACGGCCTCCGGCTTGAAATCGGTCCGGGCCGGAAGGGCGGGTTCCATGATCAGTCCGCGCCAGAACTGGTAGGCGGTTCTGGTCAGCGAGTCCTCGGGGACTTCGTCCAGCGTCACGCGCTTGAGGAAGAGAAACTCAGGTCGCTTAAGGCTATGGTGACCGGGATGGGCCATCGCTGCCCTCCTGATTGCTCTCCGGTTTTTTGCGGACGGTTGAGTCAAGGATAGTCCAAAATCAGGGCAAGTCTATTTTCCGGCGTTACTCCTTGTCCTGCGCCAGATAGCGCGGCTCCCCGATGCCGAGGATCATATCGACAGTTTTTCTGTCACTTGCCAGCGGGAATATGCCCCGCCAGACGGCAACGGCTTCAAGACGGGCGTGCGGTACGCCGGCTTTCCAGAATGAAGGACTGCCCTGACGCACGACCGCGTCGAGACTGTCGTTGAGATAGCGGAGGGCCGGTGTTGTGAAAAATTCCGTATTCATGCGGCCGGTCGGATCGAAACCGATCATCGCGACGGTGCTTGTGCCCATCAGCTTGCAGCGATAGTCGAGGGTGCCATCGTCATGCCGCACGACCTCATGCAGAAAGACCCAGGGCATGATCTTGCGGGGGACGTCCGATGCATCGAAGTCGCTTCTGGCGGGAAGATCCGGCTCCGGAGTCAGCCCCCGCCAGAATTTATGAGCCATCCGGACGAGTGAGCGCTCGGGCAAATCTTCAAGCGCGATCCTGTCGGCGAACAGGAACGGGCTTTTGCTGAAGGCTGGCTGTTCCGGACGGGCCATTTCGTGCCCCCTGATTGCGCTCACTTCATTCTTAATTTTATCTAAATGGTAAACTAATTGCCGTTAAAGTCCATGCAATGGTTGCTGAAAAAATGTATCTGGCACTCAAAGGTCGCTGAGTGCCGCCTTGAAATCCGCGATCAGATCCGCACCGTTTTCGATCCCGGCGGAGATCCGCACCAGTCCCTGGCCGATGCCGAGTGCCTGACGGTCAGCCTCTTCCATCGCCCGATGCGTGGTCGTGTAGGGGTGGGTGATCAGGCTCTTGGTGTCGCCGAGATTATTCGAGATATCGACGATCTTGAGGCCGTTCAGCAGTTTGAAGGCTGCCTCCTTGCCGCCCTTTACGTCGAACGAAACCAGCGTGCCGAAACCGCTCATTTGTTTCGCCGCCAGTGCATGCTGCGGATGGGAGGCGAGACCCGGATAGATCACCCGCGAAATGGCGGCATGGCTTTCCAGGAATTCGGCGATGGCCAGTGCGTTCTCGGACTGACGGCGGACCCGGAGGTCGAGGGTCTCGAGGCCTTTCAGCAGGACCCAGGCATTGAACGGGCTGAGACAGCCGCCGGTATGACGCATGAAGGGTTCGAGGTAATCCTTGCGGAATTCATTCGAGCAAAGCACCGCGCCGCCGAGGGTGCGGCCCTGACCGTCGATATGCTTGGTGCCGGAATAGACCGAGATATCGGCGCCGAGCCGGATCGGCTGTTGCAGGATCGGGGTGGAGAAGACGTTATCGACGACGACCCGGGCACCGGCCTGTCTGGCGATGGCGACGACGGCCGGGATATCGATGATCTCAAGCGTCGGGTTGGACGGGGTTTCGAAGAAGAACACCTTGGTGTTCGGCTTGACCGCATCTTTCCACTGGCCGATGTCGGTGCCGTCGACCAGCGTCGCCTCGATGCCGTATTTCGGGAAGATTTTGGTCAGGATGTGATGGCAGGAGCCAAACAGGGCGCGAGCCGCGACCACGTGATCTCCGCTTTGGAGCTGGCAGATCAGGGCGGCCCAGACCGCCGCCATGCCGCTTGCCGTGGCGAAACAGGTCTCCGCATCCTCCAGCAGCGCCATCCGGTCTTCGAACATCTGGACCGTCGGGTTGCCGTAGCGGGAGTAGACGAAGCCGTCTTCCTCGCCATTGAAGCGGGCCTCGGCCGATTCCGGACTGTCATAGACATAGCCGGAGGTGAGGAACAGGGCTTCTGATGTTTCGCCGAATTCGGACCGGTTGGTGCCGCCGCGTACCAGGCGGGTTTCCAGATTCCAGTCGGCGGCTTCGGTGAAGGCGGGGTTGATCTTGTCGGACATGGGTCTGCTCCTTGGTCTCTGATCGGGCCCACGGGAGCATGCCCCGTGGCGCTTTAGCACTTGGTGACGCGGATGCAAGCTGCCCTCAAATCCCGCGAGTCCGATAAGCTGGACCAGGCCTGAAACAAAAAATCCGTCGCGGCGGCGCCGGACGGATCGAAATCCCTCTTTAGCCGCATTTTTAAAGCGCCCGCAATCTGAGTCTCAAATCGGCGCTGAGGTCTGAAATAGACGAGGGCGGCAGGGCCTGTCAAGCGCGCTGCCGTCCCGTATGCCGTCCTGCCGGCTTTAGGATATCAGGTCCGGCTGGTGATCAGCTTGTAGCTGGCGAAGCAGAAGAAGCAGCCGAGGGCGCCGTCGATCCAGCGCCGCGCCTTGCCGTAGGCGGCGACCATCGGTGCCGTCGAGAAAGCAAGGGCATAGCCGAGATGGCCGAGCACCGAGAGGAGGGAGGTGCCGGCCACGACCACGGCGCCGACCCAGAAGGGGGCATCCGCACCCATGGCAAGCGACATGATGGCGATCCAGGTCAGCGCCGCTTTCGGATTGGTCATCTGGATCAGCAGCCCGCGCTGAAAATAGCCGAATGACGATTTCTGATGCGCGACGGCGCGGACGGTCACGGCGTTCGCCGACAGGGCCGAGCGGAAGGCCTTGAAGGCCAGCCAGAGCAGATAGGCGGCGCCGGCGATCTTGATGCCGGTCATCAGGGACGCATAGAGAGCGATAAGGGCCGTCAGGCCGAACAGGGTCATCAGCCCCCAGAGGAACGAGCCGGAAGCAATCCCGAAAGCGAGCGCCATGCCGGACTTTCTGTCAGTCGACATCGAGGTGCCGATCACCGCGAGGATATTGGGTCCGGGGCTCAATATGCCGAGGCCGAACGCGCCATAGGCGAGCAAAATTCCGGTCAGGTAAGTCTCGGTCATTCTATTGCCTCCGCGAGTACAGTTCATCTTTCATCGTAGTGTGTTCGCGGTTGTCTGCAACGGGGATTAGCAAATCGGTTTGGCAAAAAGAAAAGGGAGCCCGAAACGGGCTCCCTTTTCATGTCGTTCCAGTACCGTGCCGGAATTACATCACGGCGATGCTGAGGATCTCGTAGCTTTTCGCACCGCGCGGTGTTGCCACCTCGGCGCTGTCCCCGACCCGTTTGCCGATCAGCGCGCGGGCGATCGGGGAAGAGGTCGAGATAAAGCCCTTCGAAATGTCGGTCTCGTAGGGGCCGACAATGGTGAAGGTTTGCTCTTCGTCCGTATCTTCATCCGCGACCTTGATAATGGTCCCGAAGGTTACCGTTTCGCCGCCGAGCTTGGCTGTGTCGATGACGTCGGCGCGGCTGGTCGCGTCCTCAAGCTCGAGGATGCGGCCTTCGATGAAGCTCTGGCGCTCGCGCGCGGAATGATATTCGGCATTCTCTGAAAGATCGCCGTGTTCGCGCGCTTCCGAAATGGCCTTGATAATCTCATAGCGCTCCACAGTTTTAAGCTGCTTCAGCTCTGTCTTGAGGCGATCAAAACCCTGCGCCGTCATCGGGACTTTTTCCATTAAACCGACCTCGGATTCTCACTCAATAAGCTCATAAAATGGCGACCTGCTCTCCCAAGCAAGAGTCACCGGTGGCGTCCGGTCCTACCGCCGGCCGTCAAAACGATCCGCTTAGATAGGATTGCAACGGTGCCACTTCAAGGCGACCGGCCCGCATTGCTTTCATTGCCTGAACAGCGGCCCGGGCACCTTCAACCGTCGTATAATACGGAATATTGTGGGTCAGCGCGGTCTGACGCAAGCTGAAACTGTCCGAGATCGCCTGCGCCCCGCCGGTCGTGTTGAAGACCAGATCGACGTGTCCGGAGAGCATGTTGTCGACGATATGCGGACGGCCCTCGAGGACTTTCTTGGTCCGGTCGACATGCAGGCCGGCTTCTTTCAGGGCATTCGCCGTGCCTTCGGTGGCCAGCAGCAGATAACCCATTTTCACAAGATCGGCGGACAGCTTGATGATCTCCGCCTTGTCTTCGTCGCGGACGGAGACGAACACCGTGCCGGATGCCGGCAGGTGCGTGCTCGCCGCCATCTGGCTCTTGGCGAAGGCGCGGCCGAAATCCTTGTCGATGCCCATGACTTCGCCGGTCGACTTCATTTCCGGGCCGAGGATGACATCGACGCCCGGGAACCGGTTGAACGGGAAGACAGCTTCCTTCACCGCGACATGGTCCGGCATTTTCGTCGGCAGCGGGAAGTCGGCGAGTTTCTCGCCTGCCATGACGCGGCTGGCGATCTTGGCGATCGGCACGCCGGTCGCCTTGGCGACGAACGGCACCGTGCGGCTGGCCCGCGGATTGACCTCGAGGATGAAGACCTCGCCGTCCTTGACCGCGAACTGGGTGTTCATCAGGCCGACGACCTTCAGACCTTCGGCCAGAAGTGTCGACTGCCTGCGGATTTCCTGGATTACAGCTTCCGGCAGGCTCTGCGGCGGCAGGGAGCAGGCGCTGTCACCGGAATGGATCCCGGCTTCCTCGATATGCTCCATGATGCCGGCGATATAGACATCAGTGCCGTCGGAGAGGCAATCCACATCGACCTCGACGGCGCTGCGCAGGAAGCTGTCGACCAGTACCGGATTCTTGCCCGAGACGACGACGGCTTTTTCCATGTAGCGGCGGAGGTGGGACGGCTCGTGCACGATCTCCATGCCCCGGCCGCCCAGCACGTAGGACGGGCGGATGACAACCGGATAGCCGATGTCGCGGGCGATGGCCTCGGCTTCCTCGACGGTAAAGGCGGTGCCGTTCGCCGGCTGGCGCAGGCCAAGATCGTTCAGCAGTGCCTGGAAACGCTTGCGGTCCTCGGCAAGATCGATGGCGTCCGGTGAGGTGCCGAGGATCGGAATGCCCGCATCCTCGAGCGCCTGGGAGAGCTTCAGCGGTGTCTGCCCGCCAAGCTGTACGATGACGCCCTTCACGGTGCCGTTGGACTGCTCCTTGCGGACCAGCTCGATCACGTCCTCGGCGGTCAGCGGCTCGAAATAGAGCCGGTCCGAGGTGTCGTAGTCGGTCGAGACGGTTTCCGGGTTGCAGTTGACCATGATGGTCTCATAGCCGGCCTCGGACAGCGCATAGGCAGCATGGACGCAGCAATAGTCGAACTCGATGCCCTGACCGATCCGGTTCGGGCCGCCACCGAGAATAACGATCTTTTCCGCATCGGTAGGCTCGGACTCGCATTCCGGTTCTTCGAAGCCGTTGCTCTCGTAACAGGAATACATGTAGGGCGTGGGCGACGGGAATTCGCCGGCGCAGGTGTCGATGCGCTTGTAGACCGGGCGGATATTCAGCGCGTGACGGGCTGCGGTAACGTCGGCCTCGTCCGTGCCGGTCAGCTCGCCGAGCCGGGCGTCGGAGAAGCCCATCTTCTTCAGACGGGCGAAATCCTTCGCCTGGGTCGGCAGACCGGCTTCGCGGACTTCCGCCTCGACCGCGACAATATCCTCGATATGACGCAGGAACCACGGATCGAAGTGGCAGGCATTCTGGATTTCCTGCAGCGAGAGGCCGACCCGGAAGGCCTGGGCGACACGTAGCAACCGGTCCGGCGTCTGCTCGCTCAGGGCAGCCAGCACCCGGTCGTGGCCAACACCGTCACTGTCGATGCCCGGCATGTCCACTTCGTTGAGACCGGTCAGGCCGGTCTCCATGGAGCGCAGCGCTTTTTGCAGGCTCTCGGGGAAACTCCGGCCGATCGACATGGCCTCGCCGACCGACTTCATCGCCGTGCTCAGCAGCGGCACCGCGTTCGGGAATTTCTCGAAAGTGAAGCGCGGGATCTTGGTGACGACATAATCGATGGTCGGCTCGAAGCTCGCCGGGGTCGCGCCGCCGGTGATGTCGTTGCTGAGCTCGTCCAGCAGATAGCCGACGGCCAGCTTCGCCGCGATCTTCGCGATCGGGAAGCCCGTTGCCTTGGAGGCCAGCGCGGAGGAGCGGGAAACGCGCGGGTTCATCTCGATGACGATGAGCCGTCCGTTCTCCGGGTTGACCGCGAACTGGACGTTGGAGCCGCCGGTCTCGACACCGATCTCGCGCAGGACCGCGAGGGAGGCGTCGCGCATCCGCTGATATTCCTTGTCGGTCAGCGTCAGGGCCGGGGCGACAGTGATGCTGTCGCCGGTATGGACACCCATCGGATCGACGTTTTCGATGGAGCAGATGATGATGCAATTGTCCGCCTTGTCGCGGACAACTTCCATCTCGTACTCCTTCCAGCCGAGGACACTTTCCTCGACCAGCACGGAGCTGACCGGGGAGGCGCGCAGGCCGTTCCGGATGATCTGCTCGTATTCCTCGACATTGTAGGCCACGCCGCCGCCTTCGCCGCCAAGGGTGAAGGACGGGCGCATGATGGCCGGCAGGCCGACATGGGACAGCGCGTCCATTGCTTCCTCGACCGTATGGACGAGGCTGGAACGCGGGGAATCGAGGCCGATCTTGTCCATCGCCTCGCGGAACAGCAGCCGGTCTTCCGCCTTCTCGATGGCTTCCAGCTTGGCGCCGATCAGCTCGACATCGTATTTATCGAGCGTGCCGTCCTTGGAGAGCGCAATCGCCGTGTTCAGCGCGGTCTGTCCGCCCATGGTCGGCAGCAGCGCGTCCGGGCGCTCTTTCTCGATGACGCGGGCGACCATCTCGGGCGTGATCGGCTCGATATAGGTGGCGTCGGCAAGTCCCGGATCGGTCATGATCGTGGCCGGGTTCGAGTTTACCAGGATGACCCGGTATCCCTCTTCCTTCAGGGCCTTGCAGGCCTGAGCGCCGGAATAGTCGAACTCGCAGGCCTGACCGATGATGATCGGGCCGGCCCCGATGATCATGATGGACTGGATATCTGTACGTTTGGGCATGGCGCCGCTCAGCTTTCCTTGTCGATCAGATCGACAAACCGTTGGAAGAGATAATGGCTGTCCTTCGGCCCGGGGGAGGCTTCGGGGTGATGTTGTACGGAGAAGACCGGGCGGCCCGTCAGGCGGATGCCCTCGATGGTGCCGTCAAAGAGTGAGCGGTGGGTGATCTCCACACCCTCCGGCAGGCTGCCTTCGCTGATGACGAAGCCATGGTTCTGCGAGGTGATCTCGACCTTGCCGGTGGTCAGGTCCTTCACCGGATGGTTCGCGCCACGGTGGCCCTGATGCATCTTCTCTGTCTTGGCGCCGAGGGACAGGGCCAGCATCTGGTGGCCGAGGCAGATGCCGAAGACCGGCTTGCCGCTCTCCACCAGCTTGCTGATTTCGGCGACCGCGTATTTCCCGGTCGCGGCCGGATCGCCCGGGCCATTGGCAAGGAAAATACCGTCCGGCTCATGCGCCATGATCTCTTCGGCCGTCGCATTGGCCGGGACCACGGTGACCTTGCATCCGAGGCTGGAGAGGTTGCGCAGGATGTTCCGCTTGGCGCCGAAATCCATCGCCACGACATGGCGTTTGATCTCGGGCTCTACCTCGAAGCTGTCTTCGCCATTGATGCCGTCGCGGGCGAATGCCCAGGTGCCTTCGCGCCACTGATAGGTCTGCCGGCAGGAAACCTGGATCGCCAGATCCATGCCTTCGAGACCCGGCCAGTCCTGCGTCTTCTGCCAGAGAGCATCCAGATCGAACACGCCGTCCGGAGCATGCACGAGGCAGCCGGTGGGCGCGCCGCCGTCGCGGATGCGCCGGGTCAGGCGCCGCGTGTCGACACCGCTGATGCCCGGCAGGTCGAAGCTTTTCAGCCAGTCGTCGAAATGCCGTTCGGCGCGATAATTCGAAGGTTCCGTCAGATCGGCGCGCAGCACCAGGCCGAGGGCGGCCGGCGTGGTCGTCTCGACATCCATTGAATTGGCGCCGACATTGCCGATATGGGGGAATGTAAAGGTGATGATCTGACCAGCATAGGACGGATCGGTCATGATCTCCTGGTAGCCTGTCAGCGAGGTGTTGAAGCAGACTTCGCCGATGCGGGCTGTGGCTGCACCCAATCCTCGGCCCCAGAACAGAGTGCCATCCGCCAGCATCAGAACGGCGGTTGCGCCGTCCGGCTTGGCGACGGAGGAGAAGTCGGGTTTAGCGTGATCGGTGGTCGCAGGCTGCGCCATTGCGAATATCCCTCGTGAATCGCTGCGGTTCCGGCACACGTGAACCGCGGAAGATTGTATGGGGTTTCCGCTTGCTCGACAGTTAAATGTCAATTCAGGCCAGGCCGGGCGCTTCGGTGGCGCTTTGATAAAGAATG